>NZ_JBDUCX010000003.1:0-71857 GCF_040003245.1 Chthoniobacter sp. | reverse complement strand
CGACGCTGATCGGCTGAACCTTGTGACCCCAAGGCAGCAAAGACGGCACGCTGACAAAAAGCGCGACCACCGCCGCCGCCGCCATGGCTGCGACGCCGATCTTCCAGTTCGGACGCGGGAAGGGGACCACCTTGCGCTCGGCTCTCTTCGGCGCGGCAACGGCGGGCAACGGACGAAGCGTGAGGTTTTCCGCATCATGGCGACCCCATTCGGCTTCGCCCCATTGGCGGATCAAGGCATTCCAGCGCGCCAGCTCCCAAAATTCGTCCCGGGCGCGCGGGGAGGCGAGCAGCATGGTCGAAAGCTCACTGCGTTCTTCGCCGGTGAGCACCTGGTCAAAGTAACGCTGCAGGAGAAGCTGGGTGCGTTCGTCGCTCATGGCTTCAGGGATTGGCGGCGAGCATGCGTTGCGTCACGCAATCGCGCAGGAAGACGCGGGCGCGGGAGAGGGCGACGTGGACGGATTCGACGGTCCAGCCGAGACGGCTGGCGATCTCCGGTGGACGGTGGGCCTGTTGGTAGCGCAGTTCGACGGCTTCGCGGGCCTTGGGCGCGAGGCCTTCCATGCACTTGGCCAGGTGCTGGATCTGCTCCTCGGAATACCAAGTCTCGGCCGCGCCTTGGGAAGCGAGCGCTTCCAGCACCTCGGGTGCGAGGCGCTCGGGCACCGGCGCGTGCTTTTCGAGCGTCTGGAGCACCTTGTAGCGGGCGATCGTCCAGGCCCAGGCGCGGAAATTGGTGCCCCGCTGGAAGGTCGCCGCCTTGGCCGTGATGACCAGGAAGGTTTCCTGCACGATGTCGTCCACGAGGCTGAAATCACTGACCAACGAGAGCACGAACCCCCGCAACGCCGGCAAATGCTGGACGAAGAGGCTTTGGACCAGAGCGGTCTGTTCAGGGCTCGCGGGAGCGTTGGGCATCGATTAAGTATCGGCTGAATGGGGGGAACTTAGCACGGGAAATACTCTTATTTTCAGAGAAAATGAGGGGTGGGGAGAGGGGGATTCCCCAAACGGGTCATCCTGAGCTTGCGAAGGACCTCTGAAATCTGCCTTTCCTCGCTCGTACAGCAGGGGATAAAGGCGTGCTTTTGATGGCGCCACGCGTCAGATGCCAGAGCGAAATCAGAGGTGCTTCGCAAGCTCAGCATGACAGGCTTGTGGGGGCGGCTTCGCCGCTTTCCCTTACTTCGCGCTCACCGTCTTCACCTCGACCGGCTTCTTCAGCTCCTCGGCCGTCCAAGGCTTGGTGCGGTCCTTGATCGCGGCCCGCACACTGGTCACGAAGCTGGGGGTGACCGGGGTGCCGGTGTGTTCCCATTCGCGACGGATGTAGGTGAGGATGCCGGCGACCTGTTCGTCGTCGAAGATGGGCAGGCCGGGCATATCGAGCTGCCATTTGTTGCCGACGACATCGATCGGGCCGCTGAGTCCCTGGGTGACGATGCGGATGATCCTGTCCGGGTTGCCTAGCACCCATTCGGAATCGACCAGCGGTGGCGCAAGCCCGGCCATGCCGAGGCCGGTGGGCTGATGGCAGGCGATGCAGATGGTGGAATAGATCGTCTTGCCCTTGTCGAAGAGGGCCTGCTGGTCGGCCGTGAGCGGATGCACCACGGGCTCGACCCAACCGGCTTTGCCGGACCACACGAGCAGCGGATCGATGCGGGCGACGAGCGCCTTGATCTTCGCGTCCTTGCTCGCCTGCAGCGCAATCATGGCTTGCGGTGCGGAAGCCAGTTTGAGTGGATTGCCAAACTTGGCGGCCTTGGCGTTCTTCGACGCGGTCTTGCCGGTCATGCCGTTGAGCAGCGCGAGCTGCCGCGCGCCGCCGGCGGGTTGGGCGCCCAGGAGCTCGAGCAGATGCGAAACCCGCGCTGCCTTGCGCTCTTTCATCACGCAGCCGGCGAGGGTGGCGAGCACCTCGCTCTTCGCCAGTTTTCCATCGTCCGTGGCGGGAAGTTTCAGCAGCGTGTCGAGGAATTCGAGTTCGTGTCCGCTCAATCCACTGGCGGCGGCTTCACCGAACATCGGGCCGCCGTTCTCGACCAGCGAGAGCAGCGTCTGCGCGGCCTGCGGGTCGTCCACGCCGCTCAGTTTGAAAGCGAGGTGCAGGCGCACCTCGATGCTCGGGTCGGACGCGAGCTTGGCGAGCTCGGGCAGCGCGGTCGCTGGATCGGAAAGCCGCACGGCGGCCGCGCGCACTTTGTCGTTCTTGTCGTGCAAAGCGGTGGTGATGACCTCGGGCGTCAGCGCATTCAGGCCTTCGAGCGTCCACAGCGCTTGCACGCGGGTTTGCGGCGTGGGGCCGGTCGCGGCCACCTTCTTCACCTCGGGCGCGACCGCGGCATCGCCGCGCTCGACCAGCACCCGTTGGGCGGTGTCGCGCACCCAGCCGTTGGGGTGGGTGAGCAGGGCGGGAATGCGCGCCGTCTCCTTGGGCAACCGCACGAGCTTCGGCTTCGCCCCATCCGGCACGATGCGATAGATGCGGCCGGTATTGAAAGGCGTCTCCAGCTTGCGGTCCTGGATGTTCTTCACGAGGTAATAGGTGAGGAAGCCTTTGTGCTGAATCACGCCGCGGCCGATGTCCACGATGTAGAGCGCGCCGTCCGGACCCGTGTACGCATTCACCGGGCGAAAACGCTCATCGGTCGACGTCAGGAATTCCTTACCCTCATACGCATTCGCCGCGGTGATCTCGCCGTCCTTTTCGCTGAGCGTCACGCGCTTCACGAGGTTGCCCGCGGGCTCGGGGATGAAGACGTTGCCGCGATATTCCTTCGGGAAAAGATCGCCGCGATAGACGCCCGGTCCGCAGGTCGCGGTGACGGTCTGGAGCGTGCCGTTCGGACGCAGCGTGCCTTTCACGAGCTTGCCGTCCTTGGTGGTGTCCTCGATGTAGCCGCGATTCACGCCGGGTGTCGGCACACTCGGCCAGCACGATTGATCCTTCATGACCTGCACCGCGAGGCCGCTGCGATTGGCGAGATGGTTGTTGCGCAGGTAATAGCTCGGCGGCACGAGATGCGCGCGCAGCAGGTCGCTGTTCGAATTGGTGTACTCGCGGCCCCAATCATCCTGCGTGAGTCCCCACTGGCCGAAGGGGGAGTCTTCCTGCTTGAGGAATTGCCCGCCTTGCAGCCGGAAACGGGAGGTGTAACCGGCCGAGCCGATCCAGTTGTCCATCATCCATGTCGGGCTGTTGGCCATGTGCTCGGGCTGGCCGCCTTTGGTCGCGAATTTGTCGGTCACGATCTCCTGCTTGTCGGCCACGCCGTCGCCGTTGGTGTCGTGATACCACACCAGATTCGGCGGCTCGCTGACCAGCGCGCCGTCCCCCAGGGCCATCACGGCGCGGGGGAGCAGCAGATGGTCCACGAAGACTGTGGACTTGTCGTAAATGCCGTCGCCTTTCGTGCTCTCGAGGCGGCTGATGCGGCAGGTCGGCTGATCTTCGCCCGTGCCCTCCACGTCGTGCATGTAGCCGCGCATCTCCACGACGTACATGCGCCCCTGGTCATCCCAGGAAATCGCCGTCGGCGTCTCGATCATGGGTTCGCTGGCCACGACCTCGGCATGGAAGCCGGGCGGCAGCTTGAAGGTCTTGATCTCCTCCTGCGGAGAGAGCGGGCGCGGCGGCGGCAGCGGGAAATGGATCTCGGGATTCGTCGGCCCACCCCCGGCGCGTTTCGGACCGATGGGTTCCGCGGTGTCGGCGGGCTTGGCGTCCGCCGCGGTGGTCTTGGCGTCCGCGACAGTGAGCTTGGGATTGGTCCCACTGTCGGCTTTTTCAGCGAAAGCGGCACAGAGCAGCAGTGCGGCGGCAAGGGTGGTGGCGAGAAACGGGGATGCGGAGGAGAACGGGGTGCGCATAGCGGGCAGGCAGACTAAGTAGAACAGCCGCGAATGCAAGGTACGGGCTCCGGCCTGCAGCGCTTGCCCAGTCAAGGCTTGGCGGCAATGGCCTTCAATTCCGCCCGGACCAGGGTGCGAGTATTAAACATCGTTCCTTTTAGGGAGAGGACTTTTTGGAAATCTTCCGCCGCTTTGGCCTTATCTCCGGCCAGGAGGTATTTCATGCCGACAAAGTACCAAGCTTCGCCTTCGCCTTGGTGCTGCGTGCTCCCGGCCTTTTCATCACCCGCTTGGACAAAGGCAATCAGTTCGGACTCGGAACATTGATTCACGAGGTATTTGGCGATCTGAACGGAGTTTTCCAGATTGCCGATTTTCGACCCCGCCGAAGACAGACTGGCGGCGAGTTCCCGGTCCGCTTCTTTCCTCCGGCCTTTGCGGACCCTGATCAACCACATGTAGCAGTGGGTTTCACCGATCCCGATGTTCGCGGCGTCATCGTCCGCCTTTTCTTTGAGGAAAGCGCTCCAGGCGGTGTCGTAATCCCCTTTGGCCATCAGGACTGTTTCGCGCTGGACCTGGGCTACGGACAGAGTTGCCAGGGCGGAATCATCCTTTTTCGTGTTCGCTTGGACCAATGCGATCACCTTGTCGTAGTCGATCAATGCGCCCTCCAGATCGCCGGCTCCCTGCTTTTGTTTACCTTCCTTCAGGCAACTCTCGGCCGTCTGTTGACCATGGACACTCAGCGTTAGCGAAATTAGAAACGCGCCAAGGAAAAGGAGCCTGCCTGGGTGGTGCACATTCATGACGAGGGGAGGGATTCCGTTCGTTCGTTAACCAACGCAAAAACGGCGGAGCATCGTCCCCATTTTGCCTCCGATCGTAAAGGGCAATAGAGACGTCCCCGGATCCTCGTCGCCGCCCGCGCGCTGTTGGCGAAACGCACAGACCGTGAGGAAAGATGCACACCTGGAAAGACATCCATGGCGGGATTTGCGCACGTATTTGACGTGCATCCGGTGGTTTCTCTCTGTAAGGCTTGGCTTTGAGCTACGTGGCATGGCCGTTGCTGAACGCGCGAGGCCACTTTCCACCAAGGCTCCTGCCGCTACCACCTACCCAACTCCGCATGAAAAAGATCGAAGCTATCATCAAGCCCTTCAAACTCGAAGAAGTCAAAGACGCCCTGGCCGATCTCGGCATCGAGGGCATGACCGTCACGGAAGTGAAAGGCTTCGGGCGCCAAAAGGGCCACACCGAAATCTATCGCGGCTCGGAATATACCGTGGATTTTCTGCCCAAGGTGAAGCTGGAGATCGTGGTGAGCGACGAGATCGTCGAGAAAGCGGTCGCGACCATCGTGGCCGCTGCGAAGACCGGCAAGATCGGCGACGGCAAGGTGTTCACCTTCGCGGTCGAGAGCGCAGTGCGCATCCGCACCGAAGAGACGGGCGACAAGGCCGTCTGAGTTGAAGTAATCCGTGGTGAGTTCTCAGTAATCAGTGGGGGGGAACACTGGCTGGGAACTGCGCGCTCGCCTCTCCGGCGCTCCTCCTGCACCTTCCCCGGGATGAGTTCCCTTCCCTTTGGAGACCTGCCCGTGGGCAAGCCGCGCGCGTTCGTGCCGGCAGAGATTGACCTCGGCGATTGGGCGCAGATCGCGCCGTTGTTCGACCGGCTCGAAATGCTCGGGGAGCAATGCGCCGCGATTTCGGAATTGGAACGCTGGCTGATCCATTGGAGTGAATTAAGTGCGGCCCTGGAAGAGGAATCGAGCCGCCGCTACATCGCCATGACATGCCACACGGACGATCCCGGAGTGGAAAAGGCCTACTTGGATTTCGTCGAGCACATCGAGCCGCAAACCAAGCCGCGCCAGTTCCGCCTGGAGCGCTTGCTGGTCGCCCACCCGCTCTGTGGATCGCTGCCGCTGCCGCGTTACGAAGTGTATCTACGCGATGTCCGAAACCGCGTGAGCCTGTTCCGCGAGGAGAACGTCGCGCTGGAAACCGAGGAGTCCAAGCTGGGCCAGCAGTACCTTAAACTCAGCGGTGCGCTGACCGTGCAGTTCCGCGGCGAGGAGAAAACACTCACCCAGATGGGCAAGCTGCTGGAAGATCCCGACCGCGTCTTGCGGGAGGAAGTGTGGAACCGGGTGACCTATCGGCGGATGCAGGAGCGCGAGCCCTTCGAGGAGCAGTTCGATGCCTTGCGGAAATTGCGCGAGCGCATGGCCGCGAACGCCGGCTTCGGCAATTACCGCGACTACGCCTTCCGCCGGCTCGGGCGCTTTGATTACACGCCGGAGGATTGCGCCCAGTTCCACGACGCCGTGGCCAGCGAAGTCGTCCCGGTGCTGCGCGAATTGCAAGCTGGGCGGCGCGGGCAACTGGGCTTCGACACCCTGCGCCCGTGGGACACGACCGTGGATCCGCTGAACCGTCCGCCGCTCCAGCCCTTTGCCGACGTCGAGGAGATGGTCTCGCGCACGCAGAAGATTTTCGACAAGCTGGACGGCGAGCTCGCCGGCGGCTTGCGGCAGATGCACGACCTGCACCTGCTCGACCTGGATAATCGCAAGGGCAAGGCGCCGGGTGGCTATCAGCAGACGCTCGCCGAAGCGCGTCTCCCCTTCATCTTCATGAATGCGGTGGGTCAGCAGCGCGACGTGGAGGTTCTTTTACACGAGGCCGGCCATGCCTTCCATGCGCTGGCCGCGCGCGACGAGGATCTGCTGCCCTACCGGCAAAGTCCGCCCATCGAGTTCTGCGAAGTCGCTTCGATGAGCATGGAGCTCCTCGGCAACGAATTCATCGAGGAGTTTTATGCCGCGCCGGAGGCGAATCGCGCCCGGCGCACGCACCTCGAAGGCATCATCACCACGCTCTGCTGGGTGGCGACGGTGGATGCTTTCCAGCACTGGATTTACACGCACCCGGATCACACCCGCGCCGAACGCGCGGGAGCCTGGAGTGCGCTGATGGATCGTTTCGCCGGAGACGTGGACTGGAGCGGGCACGAAGACGCGCGCGCCTACCTCTGGCACCGCCAGCTCCACCTCTTCGTCGTGCCCTTTTACTACATCGAATATGCCATCGCGCAGCTTGGCGCGCTCCAGGTGTGGGCCAACTCCAAACGTGACCCGGTCAAGGCGCTCGCCGATTACAAGAAGTCGCTGGCCCTTGGCGGCTCACGGCCTTTGCCGGAGTTGTTCGCCGCGGCCGGCTGCCGGTTTCAATTCGATGCCGCGACGATCAGGACACTCGTCGAAATGGTGCGCAGCGAACTGCGGAAATTGAATCAGGCGGAACCATCTCCTCGCGTGTCATTCTGAGCGGAGTGTAACGCAGTCGAAGAATCCCGTCGCTCTACCAAAGATCACGGCTGATTGTTCGACGGGGTCCTTCGACTTCGCTCAGGATGACACCGCGAGGGAAAGTGTAATTCACTTCCCAGCCTAAGGCTCCAACACCTCCACCACCACTGCCGTCGTGTTGTCCCGGCCGGCGTTCTCGATGGAGGTGGTCACGAGTTGCTGGGCGGGGTTCCAGTTCGTGGCGGTGGCTGCGGCGGGACGGCGGAGCAGCTCCGTGAGGGCGTGGTCGTAAAGACCTTCGACGACGCCATCGGTGCAAAAGAGGAAGACATCGCCCGGTTCGCAGGCCACCGCGCCGACCTGGGGATCGACGAATTGATTCCCCGCGCCCAAGGCCCGCTGGAGGACGTTGCGCCGCGGGTGGGTGCGCGCCTCGCGCTCGTTGATCTGCCCCTGGCGAAAGAGCCAGCCCACGTAGGTGTCGTCGTGCGTGATCTGCCGGAGGACGCCCTCCCGCGCGGACAGATAGTAGATCCGGCTGTCCCCGATGTGGGCGAAGAACATCCAGCCGGGCGTGAACCAGCCCAGGCTGAGCGTGGCACCCATGCCCGCGCACTCCTCGTAGCAGCCGCCCAGATAGGTGAGCGCACGGTGCACCTGCGCGAAGAGCTCCTCCAGCACGTCGGCAAAGCCGGATTCCAGGCCCGTCACTCCCAGCCGGTAGGAGCGGGGTAGGAGGTGCGAGATTTTGTCGATCGTGATGCGGCTCGCAAACTCCCCGGCCATCGCTCCACCCATGCCGTCGCTCACCGCAAAGACGAAATCGTGATGCTCGCCGGTATCCTCACCCACTTTGCCAAGGAACCGCAGCTCCTGGGCGTCGAACTGGATGGCGACAAAGGAATCCTCGTTGTTCTTCCGGACCTTCCCCCGGTCTGTGACGCCGCACCAGCGGAGACGGAGCGCCGGGCCGGACTTATGAGACGGGTCCATCAGCGGGCTTTTCGAGGTCGGACAGGATGGTGGCAAACTCGAAGTCAATCAGGCAAAAACGGCCATCAGACTGGCGGTAGGTAACATTTCGCATCTCGGCGTCGTCATGCCGGACACCATACTTCTCCAGCTCGGCGTAAAGCTCCCGCATCCGCTCCTCATCGAGGTGTTCGACCCGTGTTCCGCAGCTCGAGGTAATCATTTTAAGCTGATCCGGGTGAGCTTCGATCAGGGTGGGCACAAATGGACAGCCGCGGGACTGCAGATAGCGCAAAACCCGGACCTCATTGGCAAATCTTTCTTCGGCTTTGGGGCCGCGAAAGGTTTTTTGCACCCGGCCATCGTAGCCCATGCGGACGGTGGAGCGGAGCGTGTCTTTGACTTGGTTCATTCAGAGGAGAACTTGCCGAGGTTCGGAGAAGGAGCAAGCCCGGATAAGGAGCCCAAAGAGCTTAAGCCTGAGGCCTAGGTAGCGCATCACGCTACTTCGGTGTGTTCGGGATTGTCCTCGTGGCACTGCATTTGCTAAAACTGCGCCGCGTCAAAAAATTGGGCTCCCACAGCCCAAACCACCACCGCAGCGGCTAAAAAACGACGCACGCCGCTCAAAAAACACCACTACCACAATCCACTAATGGCGAAGTATAAACTGGAATACATCTGGCTCGACGGTTACGAGCCAGTCCCCAACCTGCGCGGCAAAACCCTCATCAAGGACTTCGATAGCTTTCCCAAGCTGGAAGATCTCCCCAAGTGGGGTTTTGACGGCAGTTCGACGCGTCAGGCCGAAGGCCATAACTCGGACTGCGTGCTGCTGCCCGTCTCGTCGTATCCCGATCCCACGAAGACCAACGGCGTTCTCGTCCTCTGCGAAGTCATGCATGCCGACGGCACCCCGCACTCGACCAACGCTCGCGCTACCATCCTCGACGATCCCGGTACGTGGTTCGGCTTCGAACAGGAATACTTCCTTTATAAGGATGGCGCACCGCTGGGTTTCCCGCCCGGGGGCGCTTTCCCGGCCGAAGGCCAGGGCCGTTACTACTGCGGCGTAGGCTTCGGCTTGATGAATGCGCAGGCCCGCGAGATCGTCGACACGCATCTCGATCTCTGCCTCGCCGCCGGCCTCAACCACGAAGGCATCAACGCCGAAGTGGCCAAGGGCCAGTGGGAATTCCAGATCTTCGGCAAAGGCTCCAAGAAAGCCGCTGACGAAATGTGGATCGCCCGCTACCTCCTCGTCCGCCTCTGCGAGAAGTACGCCATCGACGTGAACTTCCATTGCAAGCCGCTCGGCGCCACCGACTGGAACGGTTCGGGTATGCACTCGAACTTCTCCACCGAGTACATGCGCACCACCGGCGGCAAGGACTACTTCATGGCCCTCATGGATGCGTTCGACAAATACAAGAACGAGCACATCGCCGTCTACGGCCCGGACAATCATATGCGTCTCACCGGTCTCCACGAAACCCAGTCCATCGACAAGTTCAACTGGGGCGTTGCCAACCGCGGCGCGTCCATTCGCGTCCCGAACAGCTTCATCCCGGCCGGCTACAAGGGCTACCTGGAAGATCGCCGTCCGAACTCGCAGGGCGACCCGTACAAGATCGCCAGCCGCATCTTGCAGACGATCGCCACGGTCTCGACCAAGTAAATGGTCCCTGTCCCGCCTCCATTTTCCCGGCATCAGGGCATCCCAGGGGATGCCGGGAGCCTGCGAGGCGGCGACCCAAGGATTTGACCTTTAAAGGGGCTCTGCGAAACCCCCAAGGCTAACCGAAAACGCCGTCCGGCTGAGATATGCCGGGCGGCGTTTTCCTGTTTTTTGGGGAGAGGGGGACGTCTGGATAAAGGCAGAACATCCAACATCCAATTGAGGAGCCGCTCGCGCGGGGCGCCTCTGCCATTGGATGTTCGAAGTTGGGTGTTGGGTGTTCTGCCTTGCCTCTAGTCCACCCGCAGCGCCTTTACCGGATCGAGGCGTGCGGCCACCCAAGCCGGCACCAGAGCCGCCATGGAGCACAGAAAAAAGGCGCCGATGCAGATCACGGCGACATCATGCGGCACGACCTGGGCGGGGATGCCCTCGAACTCGTAAATGCCGGCGGGAAAGACCTCGATGTGCATCGTCGCCGAAAGCCAGTCGCGGAACGGGTTGCGATAGTGCAGGACCGTGAGGCCCATCGCCAGGCCACCGAGGGTACCCATCGCGCCGACGCACATGCCTTGCGCGAGGAACACCCACACGATCTGCGCCGTCCGCGCCCCGATCGCCTTCATGATGCCGATCTCTCGCGTCTTTTGCACGGTCACGGTGATCAGCGTGTTCATGATGCCGAAGGCGGCGACCAGGACGATGAAGAAGAGGATGATAAACATCACGTGCCGCTCCATGCGGATCGCGTCGAAACGCTCGCGGTTTTCATCGTACCACGACGTGGTGAAAGCGCGGCCGTCGAGCGCATCTTCGATCAAGCGCTGGGTCGTCCGCACATCGTAGGGATTCAAGGTGCTCACCGAAAGGCCATGAACCCCGTCCTTGAGGCTGTAGAGCTCCTGCGCGTTGGTCAGCGGAACGAGCAGGGTGGAGGAATCGACACTGTTCCGGCCCGAGTTGATCAGGCCCACGATTTTCATCGGCGCGGGGAAGACGACGTCTTGCTTCAAGTCGGCCAGCGTGCGGGGCTTCGCCTTCGGGTCGTCGCTCTCCCGGCGAATCTCATCGAGCACGCCGTGGATATTGCCCGGGGCGTAGATCGTGATCTCATCCCCGATATGGGCGCCGAGCTGCGCGGCCAGTTCCTTGCCCACGATCACCGTATCCGGCGGCATATCGACTGTGCCGGCGACGAATCTCTTCAGGTCGATCAGTTTCTCCTCCTCGGGGACGTCGATGCCGCGGATGATGGCGGGGTTCACCCGGCCGTCGTGTTCGACCAGGACAGGGCCCTGCACATAGGGGGCCACTCCGACCACGCCGGGGATGCCTTTGACTTGGGGGAGCACTTCGCGCCAGTTGCGCATCACCTCGCCATTGGTCACCCGCAGATGCGGCTCAAAGCCCAGGATGGCCCGCTGGAGCGTCCGCTCAAAGCCCGTCATGACCGAGATGACCACGATGAGCACCATGACCCCCAGCGTGACCCCAAGGACGGAAATCACCGTGATCACGGAGACGAAGGTGCGCTTCGGCCGCAGATAACGGAGCGCGAGGAAAAGGCTGAAAGGGGCTTGCACGGGCGGGCGACATGGAAGCCGCTCCCGACCCGCCAACCAAGCGAAATTGTCACTGTTCGCCGGATATCAATCCTCCGCCCAAATCCCCGCCTTTTTCCGATGAAAATATTTTGAGAAACGTGTTGACGATGTATGGTCAGAAGTCTTCATTCGTCCCTATGAAGAAAGTTCTCTCCCTCCTAGTCGCTTTTGTCTTTCTCCAAGTGCAATCCTGGGCGCTCAGCGGTGGTCCGGTCTACGCCGGGACCACAGCAGCAGTGAAAGGAACCTACGCGGGCTCTCTGGTTCCGGCCATTGCCGGCAACAGCTTGGGCATTTTTTCCATTGGCGTTCCTTCTACGGGTCTGGCTTCGGGTGTTTTTGCGATGTTTATCTCGGGGGGCGCTTTTTACGGCAGCATTGTTGGAATCATTGATCCAGACAAACTGACATTGAATGCCCTCGCCCAAGCCCAGGAAAACGCGGTGCGGACTCTTTTCGCGAATGGGCAATTGCAGATTTTGACGATCCCGGTGGCCCTCGCATCTGGCTCGATCCAAGCCAAATTGATCCCGACCAAGCAGCAATTTGCTTCGCAGAGCGGCGGGGGCTATCGGCTTACGGGCAGTGGTGAATTGCAGACATCCAGCTTTCCTGCTGGTGGCGGTGCGCCGGTTCCTGGTGTTACTGTCGCCATTACCGTCGACGGTTTCCAGCAGTCGACCACGGTGGATAGCACGATTAACCTGAGTACGCTTACGGGCACCCAATCCAGCACTACTGGTGGTTAGGCGGGAGAAGGGGAGCTCTAATCTTTAGCCGGCCGCTGTGCTGGAAAGATCCCATGTTGCGACGGCGTTTAATTCAGTTCGCAGCGTTTACCTTGATGGAACTGATGACCGTTATCGTCATCGTTGGCATCCTGGCGACGATGGTCTTCGGCGCCATGGCAGATCTCCAATACCGTGCGGATCGGGCGAACTGCGTGGCCAATCTCAAGACCCTTTATACGGGTGCGGCGATCTATATTCAACAACAGGGATCATGGCCGCAGGTAGACCCCCAGCATCTGGCCGGTGGCAGTACGCAGTACGCTCAGGAATGGATTGACGCTCTGCAGCCTTGTGGTGTCGCGCGAACCAATTGGGTCTGCCCTTCCGTCCAGCGATTGTTGCATAACCCGGACGTCACCCTCTCGAGTAATGTGCGCGTCGATTACATCGCCACTCCTTTCGACAGCAAACCGATGACGCCGTATCTATGGCCCAAGCAACCGTGGTTCGCCGAATCGGCGTCGGTTCACGGCGACGGCAATATGATGATTTGGGGCAACGGCCAGACCGTCTCGCTCAAGGAAGCGCTGTCCTACCAATAGGTCGGGGCTCGCTTTGGCTGCTTCTTGACGGGATTTTCAAGATCGCCCCTTCGTCGGCACTCGCGACCATGCTCGCGTAGCGCGCCAGATAGCCGCGGCCCAGATCTCTCGAGCGCGGCTTCCAGTGGACCCGCCGCTGTTGCCAGACGGTGTCATCCACGCGCAACGTCAACTCGCGCCGTGGAATATCGATCTCGATGATGTCGCCGGTTTCGATCAGTGCGATCGGCCCGCCGGCAGCGGCTTCCGGCGACACGTGACCGATGGCGCCCCCGTGGGTGGCGCCGGAGAAACGGCCATCGGTAATCAAGGCCACCGAGTCCGCGAGGCCGCGACCGGCCAACGCCGCGGTAGGCGCCAGCATTTCCTGCATGCCGGGACCGCCTTGCGGGCCTTCATAGCGGATCACCACCACATCCCCGGCTTTCACTTTGCCCACGAGGATGCCGATGCGCGCCTCTTCCTCCGATTCGAAAATCACCGCCGGCCCACGGAAGATCATCATCGACGGAGCGACGCCCGCGGCTTTCACCACCGCGCCTTTCGGGGCCAGATTGCCGAAGAGAATCGCCAGTCCGCCGCGCGGAGAATAGGCCGCCTCCAGGGAGCGGATCACGTCGGCATCGCGCACCTCTGCTGTCGCGATCGTTTCGCCCAGCGTGCAGCCGGTCACGGTGAGGGCCTCCAGGTGCAATAGTCCGGGCCGGGTGCTCAGCGTCTTGAGAATTGCGGAAATCCCGCCCGCCCGGCCGATGTCTTCCATGTGATGCAGACCCGAAGGCGCGACCTTGCAGATATGCGGCACGCGGTCGGAGATGGCATTGATCTCTTCCAGCCGGAGTTCCACGCCCGCTTCATGCGCGATCGCCAGGGTGTGCAGGATGGTGTTCGACGAGCCACCCATCGCCATGTCGAGCGTAAGGGCATTCTCGAAGGCGGCGCGCGTGAGGATTTCGGATGGCCGGATGTTCCGGCTGACAAGATCCACGATCGCGCCGCCGGCTGCCTGGAAGAGGACGTCCCGCTGCGGATCGGTGGCGAGGATCGAGCCATTGCCCGGCAGCGCCAGGCCCAGCGCCTCGCACAGGCAGTTCATCGAGTTGGCGGTGAACATGCCGGAACAGGAACCGCAGGTCGGGCAGGCGTGGCGTTCGATCTGGTCGAGCTCACTTTCGGTGATCGCATTCCGGGAGAGCTGCCCCACGGCTTCGAAGACGGAGGCGAGGTCCAGCGCCTGGCCGGTGGTGGGATTGCGACCGGCGGCCATCGGCCCACCGGAGACGAACACCGCGGGGATGTTCACGCGCGCGGCGCCCATCAGCATCCCGGGAACGATTTTATCGCAGTTGGGAATGCACACCACGCCGTCGAAACAATGGGCGCGGAGCATCGTCTCGATGGAGTCGGCGATGATCTCGCGGGAAGCGAGGGAGTAATTCATGCCCCCGTGGCCCATGGCGATCCCGTCGTCCACGCCGATGGTATTGAACTCGAAAGGCACCCCGCCCGCCGCCCGGACCGCGGCGCGCACCTTTCGCCCCACGACATCAAGATGGGCGTGGCCGGGGATGATCTGGACGAAGGAGTTCGCGATGGCGATGAACGGTTTGTCCCAGTCGCTCTCGGATTGAATCGCCCCGGTGGCCCGGAGGAGGCTGCGGTGCGGGGCGCGCAGGCTGCCGCGCTTGATGGTGTCGCTGATGTGCATGTCCCCTATTTAGCGTCCGTGACAGCATGACAAAAATACCACTTTCGCCACTTTATGATACTGTTTCGGTATGGACTACTCCTTGCGTGAACTGGAATGCTTCACCGCCGTGGCGGAGGAACTGTCGTTCACCCGGGCGGCGCAAAAACTGCACCTCGCGCAGCCGCCGCTCTCCCGGCACATCCGGGCGTTGGAAGATAAGCTGGGTGCCGCCTTGTTCGACCGGTCCGGACGGAAGGTCGCGCTCACCACGGCGGGAGCGGTCTTTTATGAGGAAACGCGCACCGTCCTGCCGCAGTTGGTGCGCGCGGGAGAGACCACCCGGCGGTTCGTTTCGGGAGAAACGGCCCGCCTGCGGCTCGGGTTTGTCAGCGCCGTGCTCAGCCCGGAACTCGTCGAGATTCTACGGGCGTTTCGCGAGCGGCATCCCGCCGTGCAACTGTTGATGCAGGACTCTCCCCCGGCGGAACAACTCGCGGCCCTCCGCCACGGAAGTCTCGACGGTGGATTCATCGGCCTGCCTCCCGATGGACCCACGCCCGGAATTCAGTTTGTTCCCTGGCGCCGGGAACCCCTGGCGGCGTTTGTGCCGTTCGGCCACGCATTGGCGGCGCGCCGGCAAATCGATTTGCGCGAGCTGGCCGGCGAGGCCTTGGTCGCCGTTTCCGGTGAAGCGGCCCCCGCCTTTTCCGCTTATCTGCGCAAAGTCTGTGGCCAGGCCGGCTTTCGGCCGCGCATCGTGCTGGAGTCTCCCCGCGCCCAAGCGGTCGCCATCATGGTCGCGGCCGGCACGGGCATCGCCCTGCTCCCGACATCGCTGGCCCGCGTGGTGGGCGATGCCGCTGCGATCATTCCGCTCAAGAAGGCGCCCAGCGTCGCGCATGTCTTTGCCCGCAACGCTGGTGCGCCGTCCCCGGCCATGCGAGACTTCGTCGCCCTGCTCACAGGGGGAGGTATGGACAAGGGCCGGAGATGAACGGCCCAGAGGATGCACCAAAAGTTTCTGAGCTTCTCCTCGCGTGTCAATCTGAGCGGAGTGTAACGGAGTCGAAGAACCCCGTCGCTCGATCATCGCTGGTTGTTCGACGGGATCCTTCGACTTCGCTCAGGATGACATCGTGGAGAGACCGTAGTGATATTTCACAATCGCTCTACTTGGCCCCCGCGGCCACGGGGGCGGCGGCGGGTTTCGGCTCGGCGGGCTTGGCGGCGGATTTCGGCACTACCTTCCAGAAGCGTCCGGCAAACTTTTGCCAGTCGGCGAGGATCTCCTTGGCGCGCGCGCTTTCGGTGGCTTCGAGATGCTTGTAGATGAGCTTCTGGACCAGCCCCTTGTCGTCGTCGGTCAGGCGCTCGATGCCGACCATGCCGGGATTGTAGAGGTCGGAGAAGCGCTCCTCCATATCGAGGATGAAGGCCAGGCCGCCAGTCATGCCGGCGCCAAAGTTTTTGCCCGTACGGCCGAGCACCACCACGGTGCCGCCGGTCATGTATTCGCAGCCGTGGTCACCCACGCCTTCGACCACGGCCGTCGCGCCGGAGTTGCGGACGCCGAAGCGTTCGCCCGCGCGGCCATTGGCCAGGAGCGTACCGGCAGTGGCGCCGTAGAGACAGGTGTTGCCCACGATGGAGTTGTCGCCGGCGGCAAATTTGTGGTCGGGCGCCGGCTTGACGATGATCTCGCCGCCGCTCATGCCCTTGCCGACGTAATCGTTGGCCTCGCCCTCGAGAATGAGGCGGATGCCCGGCGCCAGGAAGGTGCCGAAGCTCTGGCCGGCGCTGCCCTCGAGCTTGAGCTCGAGCGTGCCTTCGGGCAGGCCTTCCTTGCCGTACTGGTAGCCGATTTCGCCGGAGACTTTCGTGCCGACGCTGCGATTGAGGTTGCGCACCTTGTAGCTCAGCGAGATGGGCTGCTGCTCGGTGATCGCGTCCTTCGCGTCCTGCAGGATGATATCGTCGAGCGGGCGCTCGTGCATCCCATCGTTGCGGCTGCGGGTGCAATAGCGGGGCGCGTCCTCGTTGTCGGCGACATTGGCGAGGAGCCGCGAGAGATCGAGCGTGTTGGCCTTCGGGTGATTCGGCACATGGCGCTGCTTGAGCAGCTCGGGCCGGCCGATGATGTCGGTGAGCTTGCGCACGCCGAGATCGGCGAGCAACTGGCGCACTTCCTCGGCGACGGCGTTGAAGAAACTCACGACCATCTCCGGCGTGCCCTTGAACTTGGCACGCAGCTTCTCGTCCTGCGTCGCGACACCGACCGGGCAGGTATTCAGGTGGCACTGGCGCACGTAGACGCAGCCGGTGGCGATAAGCGCCGCGGTGCCGAAGTTGAACTCCTCCGCGCCGAGGATCGCCGCCGTAATGATATCGCTGCCCGTGCGCATGCCGCCATCGGTGCGCAGCACGATGCGGGAGCGCAGGTTGTTCGACACCAGCGTTTGCTGCGTCTCGGCGACGCCGAGTTCCCAAGGCGTGCCGGCGTGCTTGATCGAGGAGAGCGACGACGCGCCCGTGCCTCCGTCATGGCCGCTGACGAGCACGATGTCCGCATGCGCCTTGGCCACGCCCGCAGCGACCGTGCCGACACCGGCCTCGCTGACGAGCTTCACGCAGACCTTGGCGCGCGGGTTCACTTCCTTGAGGTCGTGAATGAGCTGCGCCAGATCTTCGATGCTGTAAATATCATGGTGCGGCGGCGGTGAGATGAGCATCACGCCGGGTACGGTGTGCCGGAGCTTGGCGATGATCGTGCTCACCTTGTGGCCGGGGAGCTGGCCGCCTTCGCCGGGCTTGGCGCCCTGTGCCATCTTGATTTCGATCTCCTTCGCGCTGGCCAGATAGGCCGCAGTCACGCCGAAGCGCCCGGAGGCGATCTGCTTGATCGCGGAATTCGCGAGGTCGCCATTCGGGCGGCGCTTGAAGCGCTCGGGATCTTCGCCACCTTCGCCGCTGTTCGACTTGCCGCCGATGCGGTTCATGGCGATGGCGAGAGTCTCGTGAGCCTCGGGGCTGAGCGCGCCGAGCGACATGCCGGCGGTGGTAAAGCGCACGCGGATATCCTCGATCGATTCGACTTCGTCGAGCGGGATCGGCTTGTTCTTCGGCACGAGCTCGAACATGTCCTTGAACGAGATCGGCTGCTGCGCTTTCACCGCCGCGACGTACTTCTTGTACTCATCGGGATTGCCGGTCTTCACGAAGGAATGGAAAGACTGGATGACGGGCGGGGTGACCGCGTGGTTCTCGCCATTGCGGCGGAAGCGATAGAAGCCGGGGTCGTCCAGCTTCACTGGGCCCGCTGGCTCCGTCGGTACGGGGGCAAAGCCTTTCTCGTGACGCGCCAGCGATTCGCGGGCGATCTCGACGTAGCCGATGCCGCTGACCTGCGAGGGCGTCCGCCAGAAGCACTCCTCGATCACTTTCGCCCCGAGGCCGATGGCCTCGAAGATCTGCGCACCGCAGTAGCTCGAAAGCACGCTGATGCCCATCTTGGACATGATCTTGAGCAGACCGCTCTCCAGCGCCGTGCGAAGATTCTGGAGCGCCTTGGCATACGTCAGCGCTTCCGCGTCCTTGAGTGCGGCTTGCGCCTTGGCCAGCTTGTCGGGGTCGGCGCCGGCCTTGGTGACTCCCTGCTGCGCCGCGACCTTCACCTGGTCGATAATCTCCCGGGCGGAGTCGAAAACGAGATAGGGATAAATGGCGCTCGCGCCGTAGCCGATCAGGCAGGCCATCTGGTGGACGTCGCGGGCTTCGCCCGATTCGCAAACGATCGACGCCTTCATCCGCTTGCCGGCGCGGATGAGGTGGTGGTGCACCGCGCCGGTGGCGAGGAGCATGGGCACTGGGACATGCGCGTGATCGACCGCACGGTCGCTCAGGATCAGGATCCGCGCGCCATCGAGCACCGCGGCTTCCGCCTCGGCGCAAATGCGTTTGATGGCCTTTTCCAGGCCCTCTGCGCCTTCGCTCAGCGGCCAGGTCGCGTTGATCGTCTTCGCCGGGTGATACTTGTCCGCCAGGTTGCGCAGCACGGCGATCTCGTTCTCGAGCAGGATCGGCGACTCGGCCTGGATGAGCCGGGCGTGCTCGGGTGTCTCGGCGAGCAAATTGCGCCGCCAGCCGTAGTTGACGTTGAGCGACATGACGAGCTTCTCGCGGATCGGGTCGATCGGCGGATTCGTGACCTGGGCGAAGAGCTGCTTGAAATAGGTGTAGAGCAGGCGCGGCTGGAGCGAGAGCACGGCCAGCGGCGTGTCGTCGCCCATCGAACCGATCGCCTCGGCGCCGTCGCGGACCATCGGCTTGAGGATGATGTCGAGTTCCTCCGCGGAATAACCAAAGGTGATCTGGCGCTGGGCGAGGGTGAGAATGTCGAGCGGCTCCGTCGGTTCCTTGACGGGGTCCTTCGCAAGGTCGTTGAGGCGAATGAGATTGTCCTTCAGCCACGCGCCGTACGGCTTGCGGGCGGCGAGCGCGGTCTTGATCTCGGCATCGCGCATCAGTTTGCCCGCGGCGGTGTCGATGGCGATCATCTCGCCGGGCGCGAGCCGGCCTTTTTCCACCACATGCGCGTCATCGAACTCGATGGTGCCCACCTCGGAGCCGATGCTGAAAATGCCGTCGTCGGTGAGCTTGTAGCGGGCGGGGCGCAGGCCGTTGCGGTCGAGGCAGGCGCCGATGGTGATGCCATCGGTGAAGCAGAGGGCGGCGGGGCCGTCCCACGGCTCGTTGAAGCAGCGGTGGTATTCGTAGAAGGCTTGGAGCGCCTCCGGGACGTGCTTCTCGCTGCGCCAGGCCGGCGGGACGAGCATGGTCATCGCATGCAGGATCGAGCGGCCCGACATGACGATGGCTTCGAGAGCGTTGTCGAGTTCGCCGGAGTCGCTGCCGCCGGGCTGGATGATCGGCTTGAGCAGGTCGATGTCGGCGCCCCAGAAATCGGCTTCGAGCTCCGCCTCGCGGGCCCGCATCCAGTTCACATTGCCGCGGCGGGTGTTGATCTCGCCATTGTGGGCGAGCATGCGGAAGGGGTGCCCGAGCGGCCAGGTGGGGAAGGTATTCGTCGAATAACGCTGGTGATAGATGGCCAGCGCCGTCTCGTAGCGCTCGTCCTGCAGATCCTTGTAGAATTTTTGCAGCGATGGCGAGACCAGCAGGCCCTTGTAGATGATCAGCCGGTGCGAGAAGGACGCGATGTAGAAGTGCTTGATGCCATCGGTTTCGGCGCGCTTCTCGATTTCGTTGCGCGCGAGGAAAAGGCGGCGCTCGTACTCGTCGTCCACCATGCCATGCGGACGGCCCACCAATACCTGCTCGATGCGCGGCAGGGTGGAGGCGGCCTTGTCGCCCAGCATGTGAATATTGGTGGGCACTTCACGCCAGCCAAAGAGAAAGAGCCCCCGCTTTTGAATGACGTCCTCGGTGATGGCCTTGGCCCGCGCCTGCGAGTAGGCATTGTCGTGCGGCAGGAAAACCATGCCAACGCCGAGGTCGGACTCCTGGAAAAGACGATGGCCGAGCTTCTGCACCTCGGCGGTGAAGATTTTGTAGGGAAGCTGCGTGGAGACGCCGGCGCCGTCACCGGTTTTGGCATCCGCGTCGACCGCGCCGCGGTGGGCGAGGTTGCAAAGCGACTGAAGCGCGTATTTCAGCACTTGATTCGATCGCTTGCCGCTGACTTGGGCGATGAAGCCCACGCCGCAGGAATCATGTTCAAAATCCGCCGAGTAGAGCGAAGGGCGGCCTGACGTTCTGTCCAGAGTGACTTGATTCAGCATATTAATATTCCCAAGGTGTTTCCCGGACGACGAAATTAGGAGCGAAGACGCGCAATTCAAGACAAAATCTGCGGCAATTGTGCAAAATCTTGTCGCCAACCGACCGCAAGCGTGTCTAACTTCCGCCCTTTTCCCCGACATCACCCTCTCAACGCATTGGTATGAAAGAACTTGACGAACAGGAGCGGCTTATCGTCCGTCACCTTATCCGCGACCCCCGCGAGTCGGATAATGGCATCGGCGAGGCGACCGGGGTAAACGTGCGCACTGTCGGCCGCAAGCGACAACGACTGGAACAGGCGGGCATTCTTTCCTACTTCACCCATCTGGATCTTTCGGCACGGGGGACCGGGCAGTTCGGTGCGCGGCACCTTTACATCATAAAGTTCAGGATTGGAGTCACTTACAAACAACTCCTCGAGGATATCCAGCGCGAGCCCTTCGTGCGGTCGATATTTACTGAAATTATTTTTGAGAGCCATATCGCGGAAATCGACGGCAAGCTCGCCATGCTGCTCTTTATCGATGGCGAGGATGAAACGAACATCGTCCAGACCGTGCAGGAACAGCTCATCCCCAGCCTGCTGCGCAACCACGGCGAGAATTCCATCGAGGCGGTGAATACGATCCGCGTGCTGGCCCCGGTACGGACGATGCGCAACTACATCCAGCCGGTGAACATGCACGCCGGGTACATCAAGAAGGACTGGCCCGACGAGGCGATCTACGTCGGGCATTCGCACACCTGAGCGATTCTCGCACGATGCGGCGCCGGCTCATCGGAAGCGGGGTCTGGCTGGTGATGGCGGCGGCGCTCTTCGCCGCGCCCGATGCGGATCCGTATCCGACGCCGACTTCGAAGAAGGGCCTGCAAGTGCAGATGGTGGATGACGCCATCGCGCTCGGCATCCGGCACGCGGGGCTGAACTGCCACCTCGCCAGCTTCGTCGATCTCGCCGCCCGCCCGGACAGCATCCGGTTCACGTTTGAGGGCAACGACTACTTCTTCCTCGCACCACCGGTCGCGCATTTGGATGCGGAAGTCCAGCCGCTGTCCGCGCATGGCATCGTCATCAGCCTCATCCTCCTCAATTACGAAAACAAAGACGAGGCGCTGAACAGCATCTTCCTGCACCCGCGCTACGACCGCGCGGCGAAGACGAACCACATGAGCGCCTTCAATGTCGCCACGCCCGACGGCGTGCGCCATCTGCGCGCCACGGTCGCCTTCCTCGCGCAACGCTACAGCGAAGCGGGCGCGCCGCATGGCCGGGTGTGGAATTATATCGTCGGCAACGAGGTCAACTCGCACTGGTGGTGGAACAACATGGGTCGCGCCACGACCGAGGACGTGGCGTCCGAATACGAGCGCGCCGTCCGGAACGTGCACGCCGCCGTGCGCACCGCCTCGGACAATGCGCGCATCTTCCTCTCATTCGAGCATCATTGGTCGATCCGCTATCCCGCCGGGGCGCCGGATCAATCCTGCCCCGGCCGCGAACTGCTCGAAGCTTTCGCCCGTTTTGCGCGCGAGCGGGGCGACTTCGACTGGCACCTCGCCTATCATCCTTATCCCGAGAATCTCGGCGAACCACGCTTCTGGCTCGATAAATCGGCGACCCAGTCCGCCGACACGCCGCGCATCACCTTCAAAAATATCGAGATCCTCCCGCGCTACCTTGCCCGTCCCGAGTTGCTCTGGCAGGGCCATCCACGCCACGTCATCCTCTCCGAGCAAGGCTTCCACTGCCCCGACCGCGCCGATGGCGAGCGCGACCAGGCTGCCGCGTATTGCGCCGCGTGGTGGAAGATCGCGCATCTTGATGGCATCGACGCCTTCATCCTCCACCGCCACGTCGACCACGCCTATGAAGGCCTGAACCTCGGCCTCTGGACGCATCAGCCGGACACCATCGCCACGCCTAACCGGCATCGGCAATTGTACGAGGTTTTCCGCGTCGCTGACACGCCGGAGTGGGAAAAGGCCTTTGCCTTCGCTTTGCCGGTCATCGGGATCGAACGCTGGGAGCAACTGCTGCCGGCGGCCGGACCTCGTTAACCGAGAATTCCCGCCTCGACCCACCGGTGTTCGCCGGCGAGGACACGCTGCGCAATGCGATACCCGGCGCGATCCGTGTGATGGTGCAAAGCGTGAAATAGCTTCTCGATCCGGAGTCGCGAGGCCCGCGCGAAGAAGTCGGCGAGCTCGAGTGCTTCCGGTGCCTTTAGCGCTTCGGCCCGGCCGCACGTTGCCGCGATAGCAAAGAGCTCGGTGCCGATATCGACAAACCGGCCGAGCAGCATCTGCTCCCGTTCCAGCTTCGGTCCGTGCAAGGCCATCGCGTGGAAGAGTTCGCGGGCGAGCCGATGCGAAGCGCGCGCCGCCCAGCGCACATGACCGGACAGGCGGGCGTTTACGTGTGAGAAGAGCAGCCCCGCATTCGCCAGCGGCCCGAGCCATTGCCGCGGATACCAGCCCGCGTAATTCAACACCGCGCGTCCGGCGGCCCCGGCGCGGGTCTTCCACGGCAGACGGGTATCCAGCATCGGGGCACCGATTTTCAAATGCGGATCGAGCGCCTCGCGGGCGATGAAGAGCCGCATGATCTCGCTGGAGCCTTCAAAGATTGTATTGATCCGCGAATCGCGCAGCAGCCGCTCGACCGGCACAGGTGGCTCACCGCGCGCGGCCAGCGATTGCGCCGTTTCATAGCCGCGACCGCCACGGATTTGCATCGCTTCGTTCACGTGTTCCCAGCACCGCTCGGTGGCCCAGAGCTTGCACATCGCGGCTTCGAGTCGCACGTCGGCATGCTTGTCGCGGTCGACGAGACTCGCGGCATAGAGCGTCATCGATTCCATGGCAAAGGTCTCTGCCGCCAGCCGCGCGATTTTCTCCGCGATGGCCGCGTGCCGGCCGATCGGTGAGCCCCATTGCACCCGCTCGGCGGCCCAGGTGCGCGCGATTTCGAGGCAACGCTTCGACAAGCCGACGCACGCCGCCGGCAAGGTGAGGCGGCCCGTATTCAAGGTGGTGAGCGCCACGCGCAAGCCCTTGCCCTCGGCGAGCAGGATATTTTCGCGCGGCACTTTCACCTCGGTGAAGCGAACGACGCCGTTGTAGAGCGCGCGCAACCCCATGAAATGGCAGCGCCGCACGACCTCGACGCCCGGCGTGTCCATATCGACCACGAACGCCGTGATCTGGTTGCGCCCGTTCTGGTCCGGAGTGCGCGCCATGACCACGATCACGCCGGCCTTCACGCCGTTGGTGCACCACAACTTCTCGCCATTGATGATGAAATGCGCGCCGTCGGGCGTCGGCTCCGCGC
This sequence comes from Chthoniobacter sp., assembly GCF_040003245.1. Classification (NCBI taxonomy): domain Bacteria; kingdom Pseudomonadati; phylum Verrucomicrobiota; class Spartobacteria; order Chthoniobacterales; family Chthoniobacteraceae; genus Chthoniobacter; species Chthoniobacter sp. The sequence continues at coordinate 48,274 of NZ_JBDUCX010000003.1, read as the reverse complement.
GCGTCTCCATCTTCGCCGGATCACTGCCCACTTTCGGCTCCGTGAGCGCAAAGGCCGAGACCTCGCCGGCCGCGACGCGCGGCAGCCAGTGACGCTTCTGCTCTTCGTTGCCGAAAAGGATCAGCGGTTGCGGCACACCGATGGATTGATGTGCAGAAAGCAGCGCGGTGAGATTGCCGCAATAGCTGCCGAGCAATATCGCCGCGCGGCAATAGTTCGTCTGCGAAAGCCCAAGCCCACCGTATTCCACGGGGATCTTGATGCCGAATGCGCCAAGCTTCGCGAGACCCGCGAAGACACGATCGGGGATTTCGCCCGTACGATCGATCTCGTCGGGATCGGCTTCGGCTTTCAGGAAATCGCCCAGGCGTTGGAGAAACGCATCGCCCTGATCGTGGTCCTCCGAGCGCTGTCCGGGGAAGGGATGGAGCGTGTCGAAATCAAAGCGGCCCATGAACAAGCCGCTGACGAATCCGTCGCGCGTTTCCGCACGGGCCGCCTCCGTGAGCTCCAGCGCCGCTCGCTGCTCGGGAGACATTTTCGAAGTATCGATGATCGATGTCGGTTCGCTGGCGGAGGCGGGTTCAGTTTTCATAAAGGGGAGCGATTAGTCGTCGTCGTAAAAGCGCTGGCCGGATTTCGCCATTTCCTTGATCAGCGTACAGGGCGCGTAGTGCGGGCCGGCGCTGGTGGCCAGGCGCGTCAAATCATCGGCCACCTTGGCGACGGCCACGCTGTCCGCATGGCGCAACGGTCCACCCCGGAACGGCGCGAAACCCGTGCCCATGACCATCGCGAGGTCGATTTCACCCGCCGAAGCGACGATACCTTCCTCCAGGCAGCGCGCGGCCTCATTCACCATGAGCAACACCAGACGGTTTTCGATTTCGTCGCGGTTTGGCGGATTCGGCATGCGCGGCGGCCGTAGCTTCACGACCTGTTTGTTGAGCGAAGCGTCAGAGCCCTTGCGATATTTGTAGAAGCCTTTGCCTGCCTTGCGGCCGAGCATGCCGGCGCCGAGCAATGCGGGCAACACGTCGGGCACGTGCATGCGCGACGGGAAGGCCGCCGCCAACGTCGCCGCCACATCGAGCGAGATATCGACGCCTACTTCATCCGTCAGGCGCAGCGGTCCCATCGGCATGCCAAAATTGAGCATCGCCGAATCCACATCCGCCACACTTGCGCCCTGCCAGAACAGCGCCGCCGCCTCGATCATGTAAGGCAGCAGGATGCGGTTCACGAGAAAGCCCGGGCTGTCCTTGACCAGCACCGGCAGTTTGCCGATGCGTTGCGCGAATTGCACCGCGCGTTGGGCCACTTCCGGCGACGTGTCGCGGCCCTGGACCACTTCCACGAGCTGCATCTTATGGACAGGATTGAAAAAGTGCAGGCCGACCACGCGGCTGGGATGCCGCGTGACGGCGGCCAGTTCGCTGATCGACAGCGCCGAGGTATTCGTCGCCAGGATGGTGTCTTCCGGTACGAGCTCGTCCAGTCGCTGGAAGAGCTTCTTTTTAATATCCATCTTTTCCACCGCGGCTTCGATGACGATATCGGCACCCTTCAACGGCACTTCTGTCGGAGCGGGTGAAATGCGATCCATCCCCACTCGCACGTCGCGTTCCGTGAAGGTGCGCGAGCGCAGGCCGGCGGCATAAAGTCCCGCAATTTTGCCCATGCCCGCGGCGACGCGCTCCGCATCGATGTCGCGGAGGATGACCGACACTCCCCGAGCACTGAGCCACTGCGCGATGCCGGCACCCATGATGCCCGCACCGATCACCGCCGCGCGGGCCACCGGCTTCGCATCGCGCGCCGCCTTCGTCACGGAAAATTTGCGCGCTTTTTCCTGGAGGAAAAAGAGATTCAGCAACTGGCGGGTGGTATCGCTGGCGATCAACTCCGTCACCGCTTCGCGCTCCCGCTCGAGCGAGTCCTTCTCATCCCACGAGGACGACCCTTTCAAGATCACTTCCAGCGCCTTGTCGATCGCCGGGAAGTTGCCGTGCGTTTTCTTGTAGACATCATGACGCGCCCCCGGAGCAATGACGGCGTCCACCACCGCATTCACGGTGGCGGAGTGGGTGAAGCCATGATCCCGTTTCCCGCGTTCCAGCCAGCGCCGCGCCGCGATCAGCAAGTGTTCGCGCGGCATGACTTCATCCACCAATCCCGCGCGCAAGGCCTGCTTCGCCGGCAGCACTTTCGCGCCGAGGATGATGTCGAGTGCCTTGGGCACGCTGAGCAGACGCGGCAGGCGCGTGCAGCCGCCCCACGCGGGAATGATCCCGAGCTTCGTCTCGGGCAGGCCGATCTTGGTCGCGCTGTCCGTTGAAGCCACGCGCCAATCGCACGCGAGGCACACCTCGTAGCCGCCGCCGAGCGCCGCGCCGTGCACCGCGGCCACCGTCGGAAAAGAAAGCGCCGCCAGCTTGTTGAAAACGTCCTGCCCGCGCTGGATGAAATTCTTCACCTCCTCGGTGTTCATCTTGCGAATGGCATGTAGGTCCGCCCCGGCCATGAAGATGCCCGGCTTGGTGCTCGCGATGATCAGCCCGCGCGTGACGGCTTCCGGCTTCCCCAGTTCATCCAGGTGCGATTCGAGTTCGGCCAGCGTTTCGAGATCGAAAATATTTGCGGGCGAATCGGGCCGATCGAACTTCAGCACGATGATTCCGTCTTCCAGGGTTTGGCGTTGGATATTGGGCATGGCTTAAATCCTTTCCAACCAGATGGCGCCGCCCTGGCCGCCGCCGACGCAGAGCGTGACGAGCGCGCGTTTGGCCTGGCGTCGGGCGAGTTCCTTTAAGCTGCTCAGGACGAGCCGTGCACCTGTGGCGCCGACGGGATGCCCGAGTGCGATGGCGCCGCCGTTGACGTTCAGCTTGTCGGGTGGAATCCCCGGCTTCAATCGCGCGAGCACCGCCAGCACTTGGGCGGCAAAGGCTTCGTTGATTTCCACGAGGTCGGCGTCGGCGAGGTTCAGGGTGCTGAATTTGGCGAGGCGCTCGATGGCGGCGACAGGACCCAGTCCCATGCGCGCGGGGTCGCAGCCCGCGTAGGCATAGGCGGTGAGCACACCCAATGGCTGAAATCCCAGATCCTTCGCGCGCGACTCGGTCATCAAGAGCAGGGCGACCGCGCCATCGGTAATCTGCGACGAATTGCCCGCCGTCACCGTCCCATACTTTTCGAACACCGGGCGCAGATTCCCGAGCACGGCCATCGATTGATCAGAACGCGGCCCGTTGTCGCGCAGGAGCGCTTTTCCGCCGACGAAAACCGGGCACATTTCTTCGGCCAGTCGCGCTTCCGCGGCCAGCGCACGCTGGTGGGATTGCAAGGCAAAGGCGTCCTGTTGCTCGCGCGTGATGCCATCCTCGCGCGCCAGCAACTCGGCCGTTTCACCCATGTTCAAGCCGCACACCGGATCAGTGAGGCCGAGCTTTAAGCCGGCGCGCGGTTCGAAATCCGCCACGCGAAACGCGGTGAGTGCGCTGAGCTTTTGCGCCGTGGATTTCGACTTGGCGAGATCGGTAAATTTCCGCGCCGTGGCTTCCTGGAAGAGCAGTGGCACGTGCGACATGCTCTCCGTTCCCCCGACGACGTAGATCGAACCGCGTCCCGCCGCCATGCGCTCATAGGCCGTGGTGAAAGCTTCAAAACCCGACGCGCAGTTGCGATGGACCGTTACTGCGGGAACCGATTCCGGAATGCCCGCGCGCAAGGCAATCACGCGCGCGATATTGGCCGCTTCCATCGGTTGCGCCACGCAGCCGAAGATCACTTCGTCGATCAGTGCCGGATCCAGCCCAGTGCGCGTGAGCAGCGCATTCACCGCGATGCGCCCGAGATCGTCCGCGGAAAAAGCGGAAAGCTCGGTGCCGCTTTTGCAGAAAGGCGTTCGCACGCCGTCCACAATGACCATGCGCTCATTCATAGGATTTGGCTGTTCTACGTCTGTGAAAGGCCTCTCGCGCGGGCCGTAGGGTGGGTGAACTCATGAGTTGGATGGGCTGCTCAGTGCGCTTCGCGGGCTGGCCACGCCTGGCATGCTCCCGTCCCCTTTGGGTCGATGATCGATGATCCGCACTTCCTTGAGTTGTGTGCCCGTGCCTTGCATCGTCTTCATCTCCTCTTCGGTGTGAAATTCGATGCGGTTGGGGTGCACTTCCACCTCGCTGAAAAAGCGCGCATTGAGCATCTCCCGCAGCCGCGCTTCGCCACAGTCATCCGCCTTCGTGACGTGAAGCACGAGTTCATCGAGATCGAGGGGGTCGTCATGTTGCTTGCGCAATTCGAGCTGCCAGGTGCCAACGTGTTCCGCATTGTCGAGCACATGCTCCAGGCGGTTGAAGTCTACCAGCGTCCCCTTGAGTTTGCCAATTTGCAGTTCGCGAATCTCCGAGGTGCGCGAAATCTCGCCGACCAGCCGCGGGACCATGGCGCCGCAAAATGGGCACGTTTCGTGGAAGAGCCCGCCGTCGATACAGTCGCCGGTGCGATAGCGCAGCACCACCGAGCCGCGCGCGGCCAGCGGCGTGAAGACGATCTCGCCCGGCTCGCCTTCGCCGCGCGGCTCTCCCGTCTTCGGATCGACGATCTCGATCAGCGCCAGGTCGGGATGCACGTGATAGCCCGCCGAGCCGGCATCTTCGTCGAAGGGGCATTCCGTCCACGCCAGCTTCGCCTCGGTGAATCCGTAAGTGCGCAGGACATCGATCTTCGGCGCGCCCATTTGCGCGGCCAACGCGCGCAGTTTCCGGCGTGTTCCGGCGGGAGCCTTCTCGCCGCCGAGCACGATCTTGCGCAGGTTGGGCAACTCGATGCCCTCGCTCACCGCGCCTTGCATCAGATGGTAGAGAAACGTCGGCATGCCGATGAGGACATCCGGCTTGATCTTCCGGATGAGCCGCAAGTTGCCGTCGGTGCCGAGTACTTTGCCGCCGCCGGTGCCGAGGACAAACGTGCCAAATTCCGCGCCGCCGTAATGAGCGAACCAAAACGCCAGGTGCGGCGCAAAGGGGAACATGTTGAGCATGCGCATTTCGCGCGTCGCGCCGCACAGCCCGTAGACCCGGGCGCCGGCGACCTGGAGATTTTCGATGTCGCGGTCCGTATAGATGAAGGGCACCGGCTCGCTGCTGCGCCCCGTGGTGCTCGTCAACAACAGGGGACGAAACTCCCGCTCGAAGCCCTCGGCGACCGCCGCTTTTCCCCGCAATAGCGCGCGCAAGATCGTGGCCGGCCGCCGGGAGAGGACGGCACGATCCGGGACGAGGACAAAGTCCCGCACCGGATCGCTGCCGTCACTGCCGGGGAGGAAATCGGTCTTCGAGGTGAAGGGGATGCGCCGCAGATCATCCGCCGAGCGCAGCATTTCGGGAGATAGATGTTCCTTTTGAAACATTCGCCCGTAGTGCGCCGAGAAGGGCAGCACGGTATCGCGCAGGTAAGTGCGCAACCGGGCCAGTTGCCAGCTACGCAGCGATTGGGGGTGGGACGGCCAGTGGGATGGCGTTTTCATAAGGGGTGGGTTTCGCGAGCCGCAGCAATTCCGTGAGCTGCGCCTCGGCCGCGGCCCGGCCGAGCGCGATGTATTTCTGCGGACGCGTGAAGTCGTGCCATACGGCGTCGTTGGCCAGCGGACGCAAGACTACGTCGGCCTCGCGCGCGGAAGCCTCGGCCACCCGCGTCTGCGCGCCATTGATCGCGCACATCATCGTATCGAGAATGTTGCCGTGGGCGCCGTAATCGAAATGCTGGTGGAGAAAACGCCCGAAGGCCGAGGGAGCGCGCTCGCGGCCGTTTTGTTCGCGGCCGCAATCGAGCCAGTAGCGCAGCCGCTCGGGTGTAGGGATGACGTTCACGCCGATGATGCGCTCGATGCCCATTTCCATGAGCACATCCACGGGCAGCGGATCGGCGATGCCACCGTCGATATAGATGTCGCCGTCGAGGGTGACCGGCACACAGACGCCTGGGATGGCGATACTGGCTTCCACGGCGCTGGCCACGTCGCCCGCGGAAAAGACCACGCGCTCCAGCGTATCGAGCCGCGTGGCCAGCACCCGCAGCGGACGAATGAGATCGGAAAAATGCGCGTCGCCGATCGATCGCCGCAAGCGCGCCACCGTGCGTCGCGTCCGAATGAAACCACGCCGGGGCGGAATCACCGGATCCACGAGCCGCAGCAGACCCCAGCGGCCTTCCACTTCACGGGCGATCTTTTCCAGCTTCGCCCCGTCCAGCCCATAAGCCCAGATGCCGCCCACATACGCTCCCATGCTCGCCCCGGCGATGCAGTCGACCTCGATCCCGTTTTCCTCGAGCACCTGCAGGACGCCGATGTGGGCGAGACCCTTGGCGCCGCCGGAGGACAGCGCCAGGCCCACCCGGCAACGCGCGATCTCCCGCGCCAGCCGGTTGACGTGCAGGTCGAACCGGTGGTCCGCCGCCGACGGCTCCGTGCGCCGTGGAAAACCGCGCATGATCGAATGGGCCGGGTGACCCAATTGCTGGAGCAGACTGTGAAATTCCGGGGCGGCGATGGCCTCCTCGGCGCACAGGATCGCTTTGACGTGTCCGCAAGAGCCTTGCGTGCGATCGCACACCTCGTGCAGCAGCAGTTTAAAGTCGTAAAAATTCTGCGTGCTCGGCTGGAGCAGGACGTAGGCAAGATCGGATTCAATGATGGTCTGGATCATCGCCCTGGAGGGCAACTCCGGGTGCAGATGGAGCAGCACATAATCGTAATGCCGGGCGCAATGGCTGATCAGCGTCGCGATGCCCGCCAGGTCGCGCGGTTCGGTATCCAGGCGAATGTGGAGCTCATCGGCATTGTCCTCCCGGCTATGCACGTGCCGCGCGAAGAAAAACTCGGCGCCGAGAGCCGCATCCGGCGATGGGAAGACCGGCATCGGCACTCCCTCGGTGCGCGTGAGCCGGACGAGGAGCGTGCGCTGCTGGGTGATGTGCCGGAGCGCGCTCCCCAACCGCGCGATCACCACTTCCGCGTCGATGCGCGGCGACAACGGCAGAATGGAGACCACCCGCTTCACCGCGTCTTCCGGGACCGGCGAGCCCTTGCGCAGGGCTCTCGGCCATTCGATAACGCCCCGGGAGAAACGCCCCGCCACACTCGGGTCTTGGGCGAAAAGTCCTTCCAGTTCGACCGCCGGAATGCGCAGCAAGACCGCATGCGTCGCTACAATCACCGTCCGTCGATGCGCGTGGTGATTGAGCAGCGCGCGGTCGCCGAGTAAATCGCCAGGTCCGGCCACCGTCTCCACGAAGTCCATGCCGTCATCATCCTTCTGAACTTCGCAACGCCCGCTCAGGATCAGGAAAATCGCCTCACAGGGGGAACCTTCCCGGTAGATCACCGTGCCCTTCGGATATTCCGCGATGGCGGAATCGGCGATCAGCCGATCCAGCGTTCCCGGGGGCAAGAGGGCCAGCAAAGGGTGGGGGACCAGAGTATCGACGGCCAAACCTCGGTTTCCCGTATCTGCTGGAGGCTCCAGAACTACCTCTGCCCTTCTGGTCGCCAGCGTCGCCGGGTTAGCTTTTCTTATTTTAAGCCAGCCGAACATACATCTGATTTATAGCATGGACGATGCCGTAAAACAAATCGCCGCCCACCTTCCAGGTGGATTCACCTCAGGGGACGATATTTAGGGACCGGCCCGCGACGAAGGCGGTGATGTTCTCCAAGGTCACCCGTTTTACCCTCTCGACGGCCTCGACGCTATTGAAGGCCACGTGCGGGGTAAAAACGACGTTGCTGCGCGAGAGGACGTCGTCTCCCAGCATCAATTCCTGCAGCTCTCGCACGCGGTCGGCATCGTGGGCATCGTGCGCCGCCGCGTCGGACCGGAGGTGCTGGACGATATCGGCCGCGATGATACCTGAGACAGACTGGCGCATTACGCGCTCGTCCTGCAAGACATCCAGTCCCGCTGCGCCAACCTGGCCGGAGTCCAGTGCCTCCCGCAACGCATGGGTGTCGACCAGCGCTCCCCGGGCGGTATTCACGATCAGCACGCCCTCGCGGCACTTCGCCAGCGTCTCGCGATTCAGGATGTGGTAGGTGTCGGCGGACAGCGGGGCGTGGAGCGAGATGATGTGCGCCTCGCGCAGCAGCTCGTCGAGCGGCACGAAAGTGAAGTCCAGGGCCTGCTCCAAGCCCGCCGGATGGTCGATATCGTAGGCCAGCACGGTCATGTGAAACGCGTGCGCCAACTCGGCCACCCGCTGCCCGATCCGCCCCATGCCGATGACCCCGAGCGTCTTCCCCGCGAGGTCGAACCCGCGTTTCTCCGCGTAGGAGAATTTGCCGCCTTTCGGGATGAGCATCACCTCGCGCAAGCGACGGGAAAGCGCCAGGATGAGCGCAAAGGTGTGCTCCGCGACGGTGGTGAAACCGTAGTCGTTCACATTGGCCACCGCGATCTGGCGCTCCCGGCAGGTCGGCAGGTCGAGATGATCGATCGCTGTCGACCGCGTCGCGATGAAGCGCAGCCGCGGGTGCGCCGCGAGGAATTCCGACGTCACGCGGAAATTGATAAACACACTGAGCACCTCCACGTCCTCGCCGACCTCATCGAGCTGTGCGACGAAGCGGACATTGTGCGCGGCCAGCTGCCCGGCAAAGTACTCTTCTTCAGCGGACTCGGTTTCGACGAAGTAGATGATCACGTGGAAAGGATTCTCGTAGCGTGGCGGCAAGGAACCACACGCCCCTTGTTCAAGGCGATGCGGAAATTGCGCTTTCGCCGCCCGTCCCGCGAAAAATCCAGCACCTTGATTGGCTTGATTTACCTTGAGTCGCCTTGATTTCCTCTGAACCCCGAATCGCACCCTCTGTGGGCCGGGGTGCGATCGAAGGCCATGGCCCATTGCCTCACGCGCACCCTGTCGTCGGCCGCTTTTAAAAAAACTCCGACCTTAAATCGCCTTAAGGCACCTTAAGCCACCTTAATTCGGGCCGGATTTCCCGGCGGGCCACGGTTCGGCCGCCCAAGGTTCCCGCGCCCGAAAAAATCGGACCTTGACCCGCCTTGACCAGCCAAGGTGTCACTCGGTCCGGTCCCGGACCACCAAGGCACCAAGTCGCTCCCGATCAGTCTGTCAAAGAACACCACCCCATCTTGCCGCCGCCGCAGTCATCAAACTCCCTTCACCCCTCTCCCATTTCCAGCGCGCGAGTATTGCACATCGCCTCCAAAAAGTCAAGTAAAAAATGACTCAACTCTTGCTGCTGGCGTTCGCCATGCGGGAGCAGAAACCGATGATGCCGAATGCCAAAAGGACTTTGATCAGCAACTGCGCATCGTGACTCGCCCCGGCCAAACGGGCCAAAGCCAGCGTGCCATAGATGAACAGCAGCATGAACGCCAGCCACACGAGCGCCGACGGCCGGGCAAAGTTGATCGTCCACCCCAGACCACGAATCCGTTTCGGCACGATGATGCGTCGATCGTCCCGGCAAAAATAAAAGATGCCCCATTTCCAATTCGCGGGATCCGCGTGCAATTGATCTTGGGAAGGATGGTTCATAGGTGTTGCCGCTGCATGATTGAGGCCCGCCAGGCGGGCTGCACCGCAGCAGATATTCCAACAAGCTGGATCATGACCAAGAAATAGTTCGAGGGGGCGGGGCAAGGAACCACCCACGTCTTGTCCAACGCGATGCGGAAATTGCGCTTTCGCCAGTCGCGGGCTGACAAAGCGGGTGGCAGGTGCGATGCAATGACTACGCAACCCATGCCTGTGCCAATCGACCAGTCGCCCGCCGCGGTCCTTCCCCTCCCCGTGGACAAACCACGCCGGAGCTGGCTGCCGCGGGTCGCGAACCGGGAGGTGGAATTACCCGACCACGATCACGACCATGAGGGCGAGTGGCGGGTGCAATTGATCGCGAGCGGGTTGTGCGCCGTCTTCGGTATCGCCGGCTGGCTGGCGGCGCGCGGTGGTTTCCCGGCGCCGGCTCTCGTGGCGTTCGGCCTGGCCTATCTCGCGGGCGCCTGGTTCACCGCCCAGGAAGTTTGGGAAAAACTTCACCATCGCGAGGTCGACATTCATTTCCTCATGCTCGCTGTGGCGGGCGGCGCGGCGGCCATCGGCGCATGGAACGAAGGGGCGGTCCTGCTTTTCCTGTTTTCCTTCTCCGGCGCCTTGGAGCACTACGCCATGGAACGGACCCAAAACGAAATCCGCTCTCTCTTCAATGCCGCACCCAAAACGGCCACGGTGCTCGATGAAGCGGGCACGGAAACCGTTGTATCCGTGGCGGAGTTGCGCACGGGACAGCGGCTCCGCATCAAGCCCTCGGATCAATTCCCGGTCGATGCGGAAGTCGTCAAAGGCGAAACCGCCGCCGACGAATCGACGCTGACCGGGGAAGCGAAACCCGTGGACAAGGCGGTGGGCGATTCCGTGCTCGCGGGCACACTCAACCTTTGGGGCGTGGTCGAGACGGTGGTCAGCCGGCCCGCGCAGGAAAGCGCCCTGCAAAAGATCATCCAGCTCATTCAGAATGCCCAGCGCAACAAGGCACCCGCGCAGCGTTTCACCGATCGCTTCGGCACGCATTACACCTACGGCGTCCTTGCCCTGACGACGGTGATGTTCTTCGTCTGGTGGTTGCCGCTCCATCATCGCCCGTTCGTTTCCGTGCCGGGCGACGTGAGCGCCTTCTACCACGCGATGACCCTGCTGGTGGTCGCTTCGCCGTGCGCGCTGGTGCTCTCGATTCCCTCGGCGATTCTCGCGGCCATTGCGTGGGGCGCCCGTCGTGGCATCCTCTTTCGCGGCGGCGCGGCCGTGGAGCAACTCGCCGAGGTGAAGATCGTGGCCATGGACAAAACGGGCACGCTGACTTCCGGGGATTTGCGCGTGGAGAAGGTGGAGAGTTTCCCGCCCGGGCATGAAGAAGAAGTCGTGCGACTGGCCTGCGCGCTCGATCGTCACTCGAATCACCCGCTCGCCCGCGCCATCGTGCGTTATGCACGGCAACGCGGCATCGAGCCGATCGAGGTCACCGACTTCGCCCAGACTTCCGGCGCCGGCATCACGGCCCGGTGCAACGGCCGCGAATTGCGTCTCGGCCGGCGGGCGTGGGCGCAGGATACCAGCCACGCCGATTGCCTCGCCGTGACCCCGCCCCAGGACATCGGAGTCTCCGAAGTCTGGCTTTCGGCGGGAGATTTTTGCGGACGCCTGCTCTTGCGCGACGACCTGCGGCCGGAGGCGCGCGAACTGATCGATCAGTTGCGCCGGCGCGGCCTGCGCACCGTGGTGCTCACGGGTGACAACCAGGGCGCGGCCGATTTTCTGCGCACCGAGCTCGGTCTCGACGACGTGCGCGCCGGCCTCAAGCCTGAGCAAAAACTCGAGATCATCCAGTCATTCAACAAAAACGGCAGCCGCGCCGCGATGATTGGCGACGGCGTGAACGATGCGCCGAGCCTCGCCGCTGCCCACGTCGGCGTGGCCATGGGCGCGCGCGGCAGCGATGCCGCCCTGGAGCAGGCCGCGGTGGTGCTCATGAACGACCGCCTGGAAAACTTCCTCGCCGCCTATGAGCTCAGCCGTCGCGCGCGCACGATCATCCGGCAAAACCTCGCCCTTTCGCTGGGCGTCATTGTGGTGCTCGTCACGCTGGCACTCTTCCAAAAAATTCCCCTTACGCTGGGTGTGGTCGGTCATGAAGGCAGCACGCTCGTCGTCGTGCTCAACAGTCTGCGCCTGCTTTTCGGCCCGACTCCGGCATCTCCAGGGAAATAGTCGCGGCTCTTCGGCATTGCTCCCGCGGGCCGGTGGGATTAGCTGTGCCGGTATGAGTCAAGCCCAGCGATTGCTCCGCCGCGTGGCCGCTCGCATGGTGCTGGCCTCATTCGGCGGCGGGTTGCGGCGTGGCTTGATCGTGGGTGCCGTTCTTTTCCTGACCACAGTCCCCAATCCGGCCCCCAAATTTCTGGAACCACATCCCCGATGAATGACTTGAGATCAACCGGATTCCGCATCCTGTCAGCCCTCGTGTGTTGCGGATTGCTGGTGATCACGTTCGTGTGCCAGTCGGAAAATGGCATGGCGGGCTTTCCGGATGGGCATCTGACCGACTATGACAAAGCGATCGCCACGCCTTACCATTACCTGTGCATCGCGAGTCTGCTATTTTGCCTCTATTTTGCCTGGCTGGCGATTGTGAAAAGCCGGAAGACCGGCCTCCGTTTGATGCTCGGGTTTGCTGTTTATCTCCTGGTGATTGTGCTGCCGGCAGTGGCCCTGAAGTATTATTTTCTCCACTGGCTGCAGCTCGATAACGGGATCGGCGGGTAAGTCGTCCCGGACTCTTCGGCATTGCTCCTAGGGGCCGGTGGGATTAGCTGTGCGGATATGAGTCAAACCCAGCGATTGCTCCGCCGCGCGGCTGCGCGGATGATGCTGGCCTCATTCGGCGCTGGATTGCGGCTGGGCTTGATCGCGGGCGCAGTTCTTTTCCTGGCATATCTGGCGGTGGCGCGGCTGCTTGGGTTGGTGACGGATCACTTTGCGAGCTTGGTCCTTGCGGGTTTGGGGGGCGGGGCGTTGATGTTCGCGCTGTTGCTCATCCGCCGGCCGGCGGAGCAGCGGGTGGCGCGAATGGTGGATGCGCATGCGGGGACCAAGGAGCTGTTTCTTTCTGCGGTGCTCCAGGCGGATGGCGCGGGGGAATTTCTGCCGGTGGTCCAGGGGGAAGCCGAACAGCGCGCGCCGGAGATTGATCTGGCGCGGGTGCTGCCCTTTCGCTGGACGTCGGGGGCGCTGCAAATCGTCGTCGCGGGGTTGCTCGTGGCGGCGGCGTTGCGCTGGGTTCCGCATCTCGATCCCTTTCGGAAGGTGGAGCAGCGGCAGAAATCCGCGCAGCAACAACAGAAGCTGCAGGAGATTCGCAAGATCACGGCGTTGCGCGCCGAGACGCTCGCCGAGGAATCGCAGCGCCAGGCCGCGCAAATGCAGCAGGCGCTGGCCAAGCTGGACAAGACTTTCAAGGAAGCGCAACCGAAGGAGAAAGACAGCACGTTGAAACAACTCGGCGAGGAGCAGCGCGAACTCGGGGAGCTTTGGCGCAAGGTGAACAACGACCAGCTCAAGCAGGCGCTCGATAAATCGGCGCAGAGCTTCGGCCCGATGAATGCCAAGGAGCGCAATGAGTGGCGCGAGCAATTGCAGAAGGGTGACCTCTCCGGCATCAAGCAGGAACTGGGGGATTTGCGCAAGGAACTGGCGAAGATGGCGGCCATGCCGGATTCCGCGGAGAAGCGGGCCGCGCAGGAGCAGCTCGCCCATCGGCTCAGCCAGTTTGCCGAGGCGATGAAGAACATCGTGAAATCGCCCAATGTGGACGAGGCGCTGAGCCGCGCGCTGGCCCAGGTCGATGCGGCGAAGCTGAGCGAACTCGCGCAGGAAGCGACGGAGGATGCGATGAAGTCGCTCGAGCTCAGCAAGCAGGAACTCGAGCAGCTTGCGCAATCGATGAAGGACGGCAAATCGCTGGAAGAGGCGCTCAAGAGTTTGCAGATGGCGAAGAAGCTCGCCGCTGCCGGCAAGCTCGATGGCGCGGCCGGCAAGGATGGGGAGGGCAAGGAGGATTATGCGGCGCTCTTCGCGGCCAAGATGGCGGAGATGGAACTGCAGGAAGATCCGCAAGGCGAGGCCCGGGCGGGCAACGGTCCGGGTACGGGCAACGGGGCCAAGCGCCCGGAAGACGACTCGGTGACGACGGGCTTCAAGTCCGAGAAGTCGACGTCGATGTTGAGCAACGGCAAGATGCTGCTCGAATGGAAGTCGAAGGAAGTGGGCGAGACCGGGGAGCGCGCGGAGCAATTCCGCGAAGCCGTGCGCGGGGTGAAGCAGGGCGTGAGTGAGGCGTTGCAGGCCGAGCAGGTGCCGCCCGGCTATCACGACGCGATCAAGAAATACTTCGATACGCTGCCGGAGAAGAAATGAGGAATCGCCTCGCGTGGATCGCGCTCGGGGCCGTGCTGGTGCTCGGTGTCTGCGGGTGGTGGCGCGCGGCGCATCGCGGCACGCTGGTCGTCTACTGCGCGCACGACGCCATCTACGCGGAAAAGATCCTCCGTGATTTCGAAAAGCGCAGCGGCATTCCCGTGGCCATCCGTTTCGACACCGAAGCCACGAAATCGCTCGGGTTGACGGAATTGCTCATTCGCGAAAAGGACGCGCCGCGCTGCGATGTGTTTTGGAATAATGAATTGCTCGGCATGCTCGACCTGCAGGAGCGCGGGATTCTGCAGCCGTATCAGGGTCCCGGTTACGCGCGCATTCCCGCGGCGTTCAAGGCGTCCGACGGAAGCTGGACGGGATTCGCCGCGCGGTTGCGCCTGGTAATTTTCAACACCGCGAAGATCGGCACGACCCCGCCGAATATCACCGGCCTGTTGCCGGGCAGCGATCTTTCGCACGTCGCCATCGCGAAGCCGCTCTACGGGACGACGCTCACGCATTACACGCTGCTCTGGCACTTGTGGGGTGGGGACAAGCTCAAGGCCTGGCATGCCGACTGGCGGCGTTGCGGTGTGAAGGAATTGAATGGCAACGCCGCGGTGAAGGACGCCGTGGCCGATGGCGTGTGCTTCGCGGGATTCTCGGACACGGACGATTTTTTCGAGGCGAAGGATGACGGGCATCCCGTGGCGATGACCCCGGTAAGATTAGACAACGGGAAGACGATTTGCATTCCCAACACTGTCGCCATCATTCGCGGGGCGAAGCACACCCGCGCGGCGCGTGAGCTCGTGGATTTTCTCTTGAGCGAGGAAACGGAACTGGCGCTCGCCGCGTCGAAATCGCGGCAGATCCCGCTCGGTCTGGTGCCAGCGGATCGGCTCTCCGCCGAGGTGCGGGAACTGGCGCAATGGGCGCGCGACGGAGAAGACCTCACGGCACTCGGGGCGGCGCGCGCGGAATGCCTCGCGTGGTTGAAATCGCAATACGCACCATGAACAGCATCGGCGCACAAACAGCCATGGCCTTGGGGCGCGCCCTGCTCATCGCCTTGCTGGCCATCGCCGTCTCCGCGCCACTGGGCCGCTGGCTGGCCGCACAACAGGGACGCGCCAAACTGCTCGCGTGGATTCTCCTCCTCGCTCCTTTCTTCACTCCGCCGCTCCTCGTCAGCTACGCCTTGGTGAAATTCTCCATGACGTTGATCGTTTCCGCGTGGGGTCACGAGGCGCTCTACATCGGCGTGCTGGCGTTGAAACTGATTCCCGTGGCGGTGGTGTTGCGCGTGCTGCTCCCGCCGCCGCTTTCCGCGGAAGCGCGGCACGCCTTCCGGATGCACGCTCCTGCTGGCTGGTGGCCTCGCGTTCGATTTCACCTGCGCGCCGCCGGGCACGGTCCGTGGATTACCGGCGGCCTCGTTTTCCTCCTCGCCTTCGCGGATTTCGAGCTGGCTTCGTTGTGGAGTGTGAAGACATGGACGATGGCGGTCTTCGATGCGCAGGTCGGCGGCTCTGCCCTCGGCGCCACCTTGCGTCTCGCCGCATGGCCGCTCGCCGTGCAGCTCGGCGTGCTCGCCGCCATCGCTCTGGCCAAACGCGATCTGCCCAGCGCCACGCATGAAACAGCTTCGCGCGGTGGAGCGGGGCCGTGGTGTTACCTCGCGATAGCAGCCTCGGCCGTCTGCATCGTGCCGCTGGTGATCGTGGCCGGGCAGGCCGTTGCGGGTATTCCAAGCTTGACCGAAAATTTCGTCCTGGGCGGCGAGTTGGGTGCCAGCGTCGCCTTCGCGCTGGTGGCTGCGGGAGCGGCGACCGGCATCGCTACCTTGGCCCGCAAGTCTCCGGCGCTCGCGCTCCTCCTCGTTATTCCCGGATTGCTGGGCGCGCTGATCGTCTCCTTGCTGCTGCTCGCACTTTTCCAGGTGCCGCTGTGGCGCGCCTTTTACGATACTCCTCTTCCGCTGGGCCTCGCGCTCATCCTTCTCCTGCTGCCGCTGGCGCTGCTGCTCGGCGCGCTGTGGTTGCGACCGACTCCCGCCGCGCACATTGCCCGGCAAATGGGCAGCCGCCGGCTGATCTGGGACTTGGACACGCGGCCTCGCGTCATCGCGGCCGGGATCCTGTTTTGCTGGGCTTACTTCGACTTCACGGCCTCCTCCATCCTTGCGCCCACGGGCTTCACGCCGGTCTTTGTCCGCTTGCATAATCTCGCACACTATGGCCAGACAGCGGTGCTTTCCGCGATGATGCTCGCGGCTTTCGCCACGCCGATTTTCGTTCTGCTGTTGACCGGTACGGCATGGCGCCTCTATGCACGCGGGCATGGCCGCTGATCCCCTCTGGCAACTCGATGCCGTCTCGCTCGATCCGGCGCGACTGCGCGAGGTTTCGGTAGCCATCCCGGCGGGTGTCACGGCCGTCATCGGCTGGTCGGGAGCAGGCAAGACTTCGCTGCTCAATCTGTTCGCCGGCTTCGAGCGTCCGGATCGCGGCGCGATTCACGGCGCGCCGCGCGTGGCGTGGGTTCCGCAGAATGGCGGCCTGTGGCCACATTGCACTGGGCTGGAACATTTGGAAATCGCCTGCGGCTCGCGCGATGGCATCGAGACATTGCTCGCGGCCTTCGACCTCGCGGAGAAGCAAGCCGCCCGCCCGCCCCAGCTTTCGCAGGGTGAACAGTCGCGCCTCGCGGTCGCCCGCGCGCTGGCCACGAAAGCGGATGTCCTCGTGATGGACGAACCGCTGGCGCACGTCGATCCGGCACGCGCCGGCAATTACTGGCGCGTGATCCGCGAGCACCTGGCCAGGACCGGCGCCTCGCTCGTCTTCTCCACGCACACGCCCGAGTCCGCCGTCGGCGAGGCGCAACACGCGCTCTGCCTGCGCGCCGGGCGCGTCCTGCAGGCCGGACCGGTGGCGGCGCTCTACGCGGAACCGCCCGATGAAGAATTGATGGGCTACCTCGGCGCGGGCAATTGGTTCACCCCCACGGAGGCCCGCCGCTGGCTGCGGCTCCAACTCGCCACGCCGCGCTGCCTGCGGCCCGAGCAACTCGCCGTCGCTCCCGCGGACGCCGGGGCGTTGCGGGTGGAAGCTTCCCATTTTCGCGGGGCGTGCGCCGAGATCGAATTGCGGCATGTGCCCAGCAATGCCACGCGCACTTTCTTTCATCGCCCCGCGCGCGATGAACTCCGCCCCGGCAAATTCGTGCAACTCACCGCGCTGCTCTGTTTTGCGTTGCTCTTTTTCCTCACCGGCTGCCAGCGCCACGCCTCGACCGCCGCGCTGACCCCGCGTGCATGGCGCACCTGGCAGCTCCCGCCGGAAGGCGCGTCCATTCCGACTCCGCGCAGCCTCGCCATCGGCCTCGGCGATGAAATCGCCACGCTCGACACCGCGGGCCGTGTGCTCATTTACAACGCCGACGGCGCGCTCCTGCGGCAGTGGCACATGCTCGACGTAAAGGTGGGCAAACCCGAAGGCATCGTCGTGCTGCACGACGGCCGGATCGTGGTCTGCGATACGCATTATCATCGCGTGGTGTGGTTCGACCGCGACGGCAATTGGCTGAAAAATATCGGCCAGCAGGGAAAGGAAAACGGCGAGTTCATTTACCCGGTGGGTATTTGCAAGGACACCGCGGAGAACCTCTACGTGTGCGAATACGGCGGGCATGACCGGATCCAGAAATTTTCGCGGGAGGGCCAGTGGCTGGCGAGCTTTGGCAGCTTCGGCACCGGGCCGGGACAATTTCAGCGGCCCTCCGGACTCACGTGGCTCGCGGGCAAGGTCTACATCACCGACGCGGTGAACAACCGCGTGCTTATCTTCACCGACGCGGGCGAGTACCTCGGCGTGCTCGGCACCCCTGGCCAGCCGCCCCTCGACTTCAATCTCCCCTACGACATCGCCGCCGGCGGTGACGGCGCGCTGTACGTCATCGAATATGGCAGCGGGCGACTGACCAAGGTGAGCACCGAAGGCCAGCTGCTCGGGCGATTCGGTCACACCGGCAGCGGGGACGGCGAATTCTCCACGCCGTGGGGATTGGCCATCGATTCCCGCCTGCGCCTGCGCATCGCCGATACCAAGAACCGGCGCCTCGTCTCGTTGCAGCTATGAACCCGCTGCGCGCCTTGTTTCCCCGGGCCCGGCGGCCGTTCACGTTCGTTGCGCTTCTGCCTCTCTTGATCTTTCTTGCGTTGTTCGGTGCGGGTTGTGTCTTCGCGGAATGGCGCGGACTGCTGCGGTTTTCGTATCGTCCGGCCTTCGCGCTCACCGCTGTCCTGCCGTGGGTGTGGTGGCTGCATCACGCGGGCGGCTCCGGGCTTTCGCGCGGGCGGGCGCTCGTGGCGCTGTTCACGCGCTTCATCATGATCGCCGCGTTCATTCTGCTGCTCACGGAGCCGCGCGCCGTGCGCCGCAGCGATGTGCTTTCCGTGGTCTATGCGCTCGATGTTTCCGACTCCATGGGCGCCAAGGTGCGCGACCAGGCCCTCGGATGGATCATGCAAACGGCCACGTCCAAGCCGCAGAAGGACGAGGCCGGTCTCGTGGTCTTCGGCCGGGACGCGGCCGTGGAATTGCCGCCGCGCGCCAGCTTCCCGTTCGAGGCGATCAACTCGCGCGTCGCCAAGGACGGCACCGATCTCGGCCAGGCTCTCAGCCTCGCCGCTGCCATGTTGCCCGAGGAAAACCAGGGCCGCATCGTCCTCATCACCGACGGCAACGAAACCGAAGGCAGCGCGCTGGCCAAGGTCGATGAATTGAAAGCGCGCGGCGTGGCGGTGGACGTCCTGCCCGTGAGCTTTTCCTACGACAAGGAAGTGTGGCTCGAGCGCCTCGATCTCCCGCGCGTCGTGAAAGCGGGCGAAACGTACGAGGCCACCGTGCTGCTCAATTCGCTCGCGCCCGGCCATGGCACCTTGCGGCTGCGGGAGAATGGCAAACAAATCTTCGAGAAGGAAGTCACCTACACGGCGGGCAAGAACCGCTTCACCCTCCCGCTCTATCTCCGCGAACCGGGCTACTACGAATACGCGGCCACGATCGAGGTTGCCGCCGGCGAGGACGGCTGGTCCGAGAACAACGTCGCCATCGCCGATCTCTACCTGCGCGGCGCCGGCCAGGTGCTGCTGCTGACCGATACACGCGCCGATACGCGCGATTGGGAGCCGCTCGTCGCGGCGCTCAAGGCCAGCGAACGCGTCGTCCAGGTGCGCATGGCCTACGAAGTCCCGCGCGAAGCCACGGCGCTGTTGCCTTACGATCTCATCATCCTCGCGAATGCGCCCGCCGATGCCTTTGATCCGCCGCAACTCCAGGCCCTGCGCGACTCGGTCTATCATCACGGCACCGGCTTCATCATGCTTGGTGGCCCGCAAACCTTTGGGCCCGGCGGTTATCACCGCACCCCGATCGAGGAAGCGCTGCCCGTGGAAATGGACGTGAAGCAAAAGAAGGTGCTGCCCAAGGGCGCACTCGCGATCATCCTGCACACTTGCGAATTCGCGGAGGGCAACACCTGGGCCAAGCGCATCGCCAAGGAGGCGATCCGCGTGCTCGGCGCGCAGGATGAAGTGGGGCTCATCGACTATGACTGGGCCGGCGCGAAAAGCGGCTACCAATGGGTCTTCCCGCTGACGCCCGCCGCGCAGTACGACAAGCTCGTCCCGCTCATCAACGCCGCCGAGCCCGGCGACATGCCCGATTTTCACAGCCCCATGCAGCTCGCGCTCGCCGGCCTGCAACAGAGCGACGCGGCGCTAAAGCACCTCATCGTCATCAGCGACGGCGATCCATCCCCGCCGACGCCCGCGCTCGTCCAGCAGTTCGTGGACGCCAAGGTCAGCGTCACGATGATCGCGATCAATCCGCACGGTGGTCGCGACATCTCCATCATGCAGGCCATCTCGCAGCAGACCGGCGGCCGCTATTATTTTCCGGAAGATCCCGCCGCGCTCCCGAGCATCTTCATCAAGGAAGCGAAAACGCTGAAGCGCTCGATGCTGCAAAACAAAACATTCACGCCCGTCGTGGAGTTTCCTTCGCCCGTCCTCAAGGGCATCGAGCAAGTGCCGCCCTTGCGCGGCTACGTCCTCACCACGGCCAAGCCGCGCGCCAGCACCATCCTGCGCGTGCCACCGGACAAAGACGCGCCCGACCAGCTCGACCCGCTGCTCGCCACGTGGCGCTTCGGCCTCGGCAGCACCGCGGCGTGGACTAGCGACCTTGGCGCCTCGTGGGCGCAGGACTGGCTGGGTTGGGATAAGTATCGCGCTTTCGTGAAGCAGCTCGCGCAGGAAGTCTCGCGCGTCGAGCAGGCGAATGACTTGCGGCTCAATACCTTCGCCGCCGGTAACAACGGCGTCGTTTCCGTCGAGGACTTCGCCAAGGACGACGCGTTCCTCGAGATCGCCGCGCGCGTCACCGGGCCACGCGGCGATACCATCGATCTGCCGTTGCGCCAGACCGGCTCGCGCCGTTACCAGGCGCAATTTCCGCTCTCCGGCAAAGGTCGCTACCAGGTTTCCGTCGCTGCTGCCGGACGCCCTGGCAAGGAAAACGGGCCCGAACAGCTTTTCGGGGGTTTCGCCGTTCCTTACTCTCCCGAGTACCTCAACTTTCGGAGCAATCCGCGGTTGCTCCAGCAGATCGCCGCGCGCACCGGCGGACGCGTCCTGGATGGAAGCAACGCGGATATCTATCATCCCGCGCGTCAGTCCCACGAAAGCTCCCGACCAGTCTTTGACTGGCTCCTTCTCTTTCTCGCCTGCCTGCTGCCGATCGATGTTGCCGTGCGCCGGGTCCAACTCGACTGGAGCGTCATCCGCGGCTGGTTCACCTTTGGCAAGAAGGCCGAAGAATCCACCACGACCATGGGTGCCCTGCTGGGTCGAAAACGCCGCGTCGAGGCCGCGATCAAACCCCCGTCCGAGGGTCTTCAGAAACCCCGCTTCAAACCTGCGATCAAACCCGCGCCACCCGCTGCGCCGAAGTCTGCGGCGCCCATTCCCAGCGATTCCGCCGAATCCATTTCCACCACCGAGCGTCTCCTCGCTCGCAAACGCAAACGCGACCAAGACCAGAAATAAACCGCCATGGAACCCTGGAAAATCCAAGCTCTCCTCGCCGCGCTCTTCGCCGGCCTCACCTCGATCCTCGCCAAGAGCGGCATGAAGACGCTGGGCCCCGATGTCAGCCTCGCGTTGCGCACCAGCGTCGTTTTCGCCCTCGTCGTCGCGAATGCGTTTGTGTGGACCTCCGGACGTCCCATGGAAGCCCTCGCCGCGGCGCGCCCGCGTGATCTGCTGCTGCTCGCGCTCAGTGGCCTCACCACTTCGCTCTCGTGGATTTTTTACTACCGGGCGATGAAGACCGGCACGGTTTCCTTCGTCGCTCTCGTCGACAAAGGCAGCATCATCATCACGCTGCTGCTGGCCTTTTTGCTCCTCCACGAGCCTTTCACGCGGAAGACCGCCTGTGGCGGAAGTCTCATCCTCGTTGGCATCGCCGTGCTCACATGGAAGTAGTAACTATTTAGCAAATACGACAGTTACCCGCCGGCTACTTCCAACATGCTGCCGGTCTGAGATGGGGTCTGATTCATGACAAACCGGTTCCAGGAAAAGCCGAATGGAAATCGAAAACCCGATTTCGGATGCGCCCAAAGATGGTATTCATTCGTGGTGTTGATCAGTCGGCTTTCGGCGGGAAATAATTCCACGGCCTCGTGCTCCGGTCCGATCAATTCGCTTTTGATCTGCTGCATATGATTCCAATCCGTGCACGGCCTTCGATCATGACGGCGGATGCAAGCATGGATCAGTGGCGAAGTCATTTCGATCACCACGAGGTAAATGTTATTTCGATAGGTGATCCAGGAGGCCGATTCCCGGACCCTTTCCTCGATCCAGGATAACTTCTCGTGCAATGTCGGTGTCCGCCCGCCGAATACGTTTTGAAAATATTCGGCCGACTGGGCGAGGAGGGTGCCTCGCTGTTCCATCGCGGTGGTGGCGTCGCGCTGTACTCGTTGGAATGGCTCCATGGCGGGCTCTTCCGCGGCGGAGGCCATGTGGCGTGGGGGTAACTCGGCGAGAATCATACGCGTGGTTGGTTGCCCAGCATTGAGTATTAATTTGCCCGTCTCCGCAAAAGACACCGCTTGTAGTGTAAATATCGACATTCCAGATTCGACGAATGACGAGAGTTCTGGAATGGTGCGCACCACCATGAGCGACCCCACTCAACTTCAGGCCGAGGCCCAGCAATTCCGGACGGATTTCCAGAAACTGCGGGAGGCCGTCGGCACGGTCATCGTCGGCCAGCAGCGCGTGGTGGAGGGCGTTCTCACGGCGGTCGTCGCGGGCGGCAATGTGCTGCTCGAAGGCGTCCCGGGACTCGGCAAGACGGAACTGGTGAAGACGCTCTCCCGCGCGCTGACGCTGGATTTCCGCCGCATCCAGTTCACGCCCGACCTGATGCCGGCCGACATCGTGGGAACGAACGTCATGACCGCGGGACCGGATGGGCGCTACAACTTCGAGTTCCGTCGCGGCCCGATATTCACCCAGCTCCTGCTCGCCGATGAAATCAATCGCGCGACCCCGAAGACGCAAAGCGCGCTACTCGAGACGATGCAGGAAGGGAGCGTCACCGCCGCGGGCACGACGTATGTGTTGCAGCAGCCCTTCTTCGTGCTTGCGACGCAGAATCCACTCGAGCAGGAGGGCACGTATCCGCTGCCCGAGGCGCAGTTGGATCGCTTCATGTTCAAGCTTAACGTGCCCTTCTTAAATCGCGCGGAGCTCAATGAAATGGTCCGCCGCACCACGCTCGGTGGCGGCGCCGATGTGCCGAAGATCATGGACGGCGCCCGCATCCTCGCGCTCCGCGCCATTCTGGAAAAAGTCGTGGTCGCCGATCCGATCCGCGACTACGCCGTGCGCCTCGTGCTCTGCACGCATCCCGAGGCCGTGGAATCCGGCGATGACGTCAAGCGCTTCGTCAAATGGGGCGCGAGCCCGCGCGCCGTGCAGGCCCTCATCCGCGCCGCCCGCGAGCGGGCGCTCGCCGAAGGCCGCGCGCACGTGGCGTTCGAGGACGTGCGGCATTTCGTGCCTGAGGTGCTGGGGCATCGCGTGCTGCTGAACTATGACGGCCTCGCCGAAAACCTCAGCGTACCAGCCCTCGTCGTCGACGCGGGCAAAGCGGTGCCGGAGGAAGCGGTCGCATGACAGTCCCCGCGCCGCAACTGACCACGCTGCTCTCGAACCGCGACCTCGACCGGCTCGCGCGGTTGCGGCTCAAGGTCTCGCGACGCTTCACCAATCGCGGGCGCGGCGAGCATCTCGGCGTGAAAGGCGGCACGAGCACGGAGTTCTGCGACTATCGCGATTACACGGCTGGCGACGACGTGCGTTTTGTGGACTGGAACATTTTCGCGCGCATCCAGCGGCCGTATCTCAAGCAATTCCACCAGGAGGAAGAACTGCACGTCGCGGTGCTCATCGACGCCTCGCGCTCGATGCTCTTCGAGGAGAAGTTTGCCCTCGCGCAGCGGCTCGCCGCGGCGCTCGGCGTGCTGGTGCTGCGCGGCGGTGAAAAAGTCAGCGCCTATGCGCTCGGCACCGCGGGGCCGTCGCTGCGGCTTCGCCCCACGCGCGGACGCAGCGCCCAAGGCAAGCTCTTCGCCTTTCTGGAAAATATCGAGGGCGGTGGCGATACGCCGGTGGAGCAGGGGATCGCGGGCTTTCTCCGCCAGCACAGCGGGCGCGGTGTCGCCGTGGTGATCAGTGATTTTCTGACCGACGGCGACCTGCGGCGTTCCTTCAATCTCCTGCATAATGCGGGCCTTGAGATTTGCGCCGTGCAAATCCTCGGCCCATCGGAGCTCGCTCCCGAAATCGCCGGCGACCTGCGTTTCGTCGACAGCGAGACCGCGGCGAATCTCGACATTTCCGCCGCGGGCGACCTGCTCTCGCTCTATCACGAATACCGTCTCGCGCACGAGGCGCAGCTCACCGCACTCTGCCAGCAGCGCTCGGGGAAATTCCTGTCGATCTCCAGCGCCGAGCCCTTCGAGCGCGTGGTCTTCGACATCATGCGCCGCCGCGGCTGGATCGTGTAGCGCGCCATGCTCCCCGCCTTCACATCGCTCGGCAACGCGTGGCTCTTCGCGCTCCTGGTGCCGCTGATCGCCTTCTATTTCCTCAAGCTCAAGCGGCCGCGCGTCGCCATTCCATCGCTCGTGCTCTGGCGGCAGGTGCTGAACGACCAGCGCGTGAATTCGCCCTTCCAGCGCTTCAAGCGCAACCTGCTCCTGCTCCTGCAAATCCTCATCCTCGCTCTGCTCGTGCTCGCGGCGATGCAGCCCTTCCTCCGGCGTGAAGCGGCGCGCGCCCACCGCCTGCCGGTGCTCATCGATGTCTCCGCGAGCATGGGCGCGCTGGATCACGCCCGCGGCACTACGCGGCTCGATGAAGTGAAGCGTACTCTGCGTGAACGGATCGATGGGCTCTTGCCGGACCAGGAGCTCTGTCTCGTCGCCTTCGGCAAAACCGCGCACCGGCTCACGCCCTTCACGAACAACCACCGCGAACTGCGCGACGCCCTCGACGCGCTCACCGTGGAAGATGTGCCGAGCGACGTCGAGGAAGCGCTCCGTCTCGCCCAGGCGCTCGGTCGCACCGAGCCCTTCGACAAAGTGCTGCTGCTCTCCGACGGCAATCTGCCGACGCAGGCCAACTTCGAACTGCCCTTCCAGATCGATTTCCAAAAGACGACGCCCGGAGGGTCGAATTTCGGCATCGTGGCGTTCAGCGCCCGGCGCGCGCCGGGTGGGCACTGGCAGGTCTTCGTGCAACTCGCCGGCTCTGCGAATGCCGAGTCCACGACCGGCACGCTCGAGCTCCGGCAGGAAGACAAAGTCATTGCGCACGAGGACCTGTCGCTCACTCGCGGCAGCAGCCCGCGTCTGGCCTTCGACCTCGCGGGTGGCCCCGGTGCAATACTCGAGGCGCGGCTGCGGCTCAATGATTTCGACTCCCTCGCCGCGGACGACACGGCGTGGCTCACGCTGCCCGCCACCCGCCCGCTCGCGATTTTCGTTCCGGAGAATCTTGCCGGCTATCGCCACGCCCTCGCCGCGCTCGAAGATGTGAACGTGTTCCCGCAAGCCGACGCGCCCACTCCGGCCGTGTTCGACCTCGTGATCAGCGACCACGAGGAGGACATGGAAAAGCCGGCCCGCGTCCGTTGCGCCATCGGCATCATTCCCGTGGATGTGCGCTCGCTCGTGACCATCGAAGGCAAAAGCGCGCAAGCCATCGACTGGCGTCGCGATTCACCGCTGCTCCAGCACGTGAGCCTGCGCGACGTCGTCTTCATGGAACAACCGGTGAGCACCGGCGCCACGACCGACGACGCGCTGGCGCAACTCGGCTACGAAATTCTCGCCCAGGGCGAACACGGCCCGCTCATGCTGGACAAGCACGTGGGCGAAACCCTTCACATCGCCCTGCTCTTCCACACCGACCGCTCGACGCTGCCCTTCCGAGTCGGCTTCCCCATCTTCGTTTCAAATCTCGTGCAAATCGCGCTGCATGAGAGCGGCCTCTCCGAGGCGGAAGCCGCGCGCACCGGCGTGCTCAACGCGGGAGGTTTCACGCCCAACGCTTCCTGCTCGATCAGCGGGCCCGCAAATTTCCGCCGCACCGCGCAGGCCGATGAACTGGGCCGCCTCAGCGGGCTCCCCGCGCCGCACGCGGGCGAATACACCATCACAGCCAGTGGCGGATCACCGCAACCTGTCGGTGCGAGCCTGCTCTCCACGACGGAAACTTCGCTGGCGGCCGTGGACCAGTTGCAGTTCAACGACCAGCTCACCGTGGCTGCCGCCACCGCGCCGGCGAAGAGCGATCGCACATTGTGGTGGATCATCGCTTTCGCCGCTTTCCTCGCGTTGTTGGTCGAGTGGTGGTGGTTCCAGCGTCCGGCGCGAGTGGTGTGATCGAGATGGCGGCATCGATTGTCATGGGAGGAAACGGGAGGAGGGGATTCAGGCGAACACTCGGGCTGGTGGGCGTCTTCTTCGTCGCCTTGTTTGCCTCGGCGCGCGCGAATCCTTCGCCGCTCAGCGTCGAAGTCACGCCGCTGACCCTGCGGCCCCGCACTTACGCGCCTGCTTACCTGGATCTCAAATTGCATTCGCAGAGCCGTGCGCCTCTCGAGGGCACTCTCGAAATGGAGATGTCGGGAGGCGGCCAGGTGATCTGCCGCTCGCAAATCCCCGATCTCACGCTCCTCTTTGGCACTTCCAGCCAACGCATTCTGCTGCCCCCGCCGGTAAATGCGCGTGTCTTCGAGGAGGTGCACTTGAAATTCTCGACCCGCACCGGTGTGCACGATCTGGGCCGCTTTCCCACGGCTGGTGAGATCCCGGCGGCCCGGCAATATCTCATCGGCATCTGCCGCACCGATTTCAGTGCGGCCGAATCGCAGACCCTCCTTTGGCGGGCGCTGCGCCCCGATCGCCTTTTCCGCGATGACGCGATCCGCGTGGCGCCTCTGGTCACGGGGCCGGCTTGGTTTCTTCCCGAGGATCTCCCGCCATCGTTGGGATTGTGCGCCTTTGATGTGATCGTGCTCGAGGGGCCGGCCCTGGCCGCGCTCAGCGAAAAGCAACTCACCGATCTCGCCATTTGGGTCGAGGCCGGCGGCAGCCTGTGCCTGGCGCTGCCGCGTGATCTCAAAGGCGAGCACATCGCCTTTATCAATCGCCTGGCCGCTTCCCAGCCCGGTTCCGCGTCATTCGATCGCGCGCCCGATGGAACGCTCGTCCGTCCGATCGGCGCGGTGTCATCTTCCCGGGCGACAAGCCCCATTCTCTTTCGGAGAGCCGGGCTCGGGCGTGTGGCCGTCGCTTTCACTCTCCCCGCCAGCGAAGGAGAACTCATGACGGACTCATGGATCAAGGCCACCCACTTTCTCGCCCACTCCAATTCATGGGCGCGCGTCCTGACGGCGGAGGAAATCGCCCGCTGGCCTTTTGACTCCTCGCTGTTGGGCGCGATGCAGGGAGAATTGGTGAAGGCTCTTCCGTACACCGCGCGCATGATTCCTCTGCCGGTCATTGTCACTATTCTCGGGGTCTTCGTGTTGCTCATCGGCCCGGGCGAGTGGCTCATTCTCGGCCGGTTGCACCGGCGGCGTTGGACGTGGGCGACGTTTCCCGCGATTGCCGCGGGGTGCACGTTCTGGACCGTGCGCACGGCCGAGCATTACCTCGGCATTGCCGATCAGCGGGTGTCCATGATCGTCACCGATTACTCGTCGCAGGGAAGGGCGTTGCGCGAGAATCGCTTCGACTTATGGTTTGCCGGCCGGAATCAAGATGCCGTATCGGAAAAGCGCCAGGCGCTGGCGGTGCCTTGCCTGGTGGGATTCTCCGCGCGGTCGATCGAGCGCGGGATCATGTCGGTCTACCAAGGCCGCGTGCCCACGCACTATACCTTGCGCGAGCCACTCTCTCAATGGACGCCCTACGTCCAGCGCAGCCTTTCCCTGGCTCCGGCCGCCACGGGTCCGCGATTGCGCTGGGAAGCAATCAAGGTTGCACCCCCGGAATTCGAGAACCGCCAAAAATCAAACGAGGATCTTTCACTGGCGGAATTCGTGACCGAAAAAATCGAGGCGCAAGGCTGGACTATCCATGTCTTCAAGCCGCGTTTTCCCGTGCCCGAGAGGCCATCTTTTACCGAGAGAATTTCCATCAGCGCCCAGCCATGGGTAATCGCGCGCTCACCCAGCGGCGAGACGGACCTGCTCGATCTCACGCTCGATCACGGCGGTGGCGATATGCTGGTCGTGGCCGAGCGACACGTGAGTCAGGAAATCCAAATTCAACGCTGCGTTTACCATTTTAGCTCCGATGAGTAACTCCGATCCCGTCTCCGAAAAACCTCTCGTCGACGTCCACGACTTGCATGTGGCCTACGGCCGGACGCACGCCGTCCGCGGACTGTCTTTCACCATCGGACGCGGCGAAATCTTCGGCTTCATCGGGCCCAATGGCGCGGGTAAAACCTCGACGATCAAGGTGCTGGCTACGCTGCTTAAGCCCACCCGGGGCTTTGCGTGCGTAAGCGGCATCAATGCGTCCATCAACCCGGCGGCGGTGCGCCGCAAGATCGGTTACATGCCGGATTTCTTCGGCGTTTACGATGACCTTACCGCCTCCGAGTACCTGCAGTTTTTCGCCGCGGCGTACCACATTCCCGTCCACGATCGCCCGCCGCTCATCCGCGATGTGCTCGCGCTCACCGATCTCACCGAAAAACACGACGCCCCAGTCGATGGCCTCTCGCGCGGCATGAAGCAGCGCCTGAGCCTCGCGCGCGTGCTCCTGCACGATCCCGAGTTGCTCCTCCTGGATGAACCGGCTAGCGGCCTTGATCCCCGTGCGCGCATCGAGATGCGGGAGCTGCTCAAGGAACTGCAGTCCATGGGCAAGACGATCATTGTCTCGAGTCACATCCTCCACGAACTCGCGCAATTCTGCTCGCACATCGGCATCATCGAGGCGGGACGCATGATCGCGAACGGTTCGCTGAATGACATCTATCGCGCACTCAGCCTGCGCCGCACGATTCATCTCCAGTTGGTCAATGCCTCGACCGAGTTGCTCGCCTCGATCCGCGCGCTGCCGCAGGTCGCCAGCGTGGAAGAGCAATCCGACCGGCTGGCGCTGCAACTCCAGGAAGACCAGACGGCGCCGGAAGATCTGCTGGCCGCGTTGCACGCCCTCGGCGCACGCGTCCGCATGTTCCAGCCCGACGCCATGGACATGGAGACCGCCTTCATGAAACTCACCGAGGGCAAAGTGGCCTAATGGCTCGGCCGTGGCGCCATTTCCTGTCCGTCGTGCGCACGCGGCTGTCGCTGCCCTTGCTCGGAAAGGAACTCACCGAGACGGCCGCCCGCCGCCGCACGTTTATTCTCCGTGTGGTCTATGCTCTCCTGCTTTTCGTGATCTTCGGGCTGACCATCCCGCACCGGTCATTTATGTACGGCGATGGGAGAAATTTACCTTATAACTTGCTCGGATTTGGACGCCATCTCTTCGAGCAGTTGATCATCATCCAGGTCTTCGGCGTCATTCTTTTTCAGCCGGCGCTCATGTGCGGGCGCATTACGCAGGAAAAGGAGCGCGACTCATTGGTCCTGCTTTTTCTGACCGAGCTCCGGCCATGGGAAATCGTGCTCCAGAAGTATGTCGGCGGCCTCGTCCCCATGTTTTCGTTCCTCCTCATCGGTCTGCCGCTGGCGGGAGTGGCTTATGCCTTCGGCGGCGTGGAAAGCCGCTCCATCGTGGAACAGATCTCGGGCCTGCTCCTGCTTTGTCTCCAACTCGGCGCGCTCACGTTGATGTGTTCGGCGTGGTGCCGATCCACGGTCGGCGCGCTTATCTCCTCCTATCTCCTGGCGGTGATTCTCTACGCCGGGCCGCCTTTGCTGGGGAGCTTTCTGGAAGGATTGCACCGCTTCCTTTTCCACGTCACGCCTTACGGCTACGAGGATTACCAAATGCGGCAGTACCGCTTCCTCTTGATTCCGCAAGCGGCGATCGAACTCGCCCGGACCAACTCGACCCACCGGTATGCGCTGCTCCTTCCTTCGGTGGTTTCCGTGGGCCTGTTTCTCCTTTTCGCCCGCCTATTCCTCGTGCGGCGCGCTTTCGTTCCGCCGCTCAATTTCCTGCCCCGCTTATTTGCGCGGCTCGATCGCTTCATGAAATGGGCCAATCATTTCGTGGGTGGCGTGGTGCTGTATCGGGACTCGGGTTCGCTGCCCGGCTACGAACCGATTTTCTGGCGCGAGACCCAGCGTCGTGTACTGGGCAAGCTGCACTATTTGTTTCGCCTGCTATGCGTCTTGGAAATCCCCACGGTCTTGATCTGCATGGTAGTCGTTTTGGGCGACTACTCCTCGATGGACAGCGACAGCCTTTCCCTCACCGGGTTCGTCCTGGCCGCGCTGGCGATGTTCGCTCTCAGCGCCACGGCCGCCAATAGCATCGTCTCGGAACGCGTCGGGCAGACGTTGGAAGTGCTGCTGACGACACCTCTCAGCGCCGGGCAGATCATCCACCAAAAGGAGCGCGCGTTGCGGCGGTTGGAGTGGATCCTGGCCATACCTTTACTCACTGTCTTTGCGTGCCGGGCATTCCTCATGGCGGGAAGTTACAGTCGGCGTGGTGAACAGCCCGATTGGATTCCCTACCTGACCTGCGCGGCGCTGATGCTCGTGATTTATCTGCCGATGATCACCTGGCTCTCCCTCTGGATTGGCCTGCGGGTCCGCACGCGGTTCCAGGCCATCCTCGCCGCTCTGGGGACACTCACCGCCTGGATGGTGCTCACGCCGCTGCTGGCGGTTGCCCTCAACGAGCGAGACGCGCTCTCTGGGAAGTGGCTGTGGTGGTTTCTCGTTTCGCCGCTGGGTATCCCGGCGCTCAACGAATCCGCTCATATGCCTCACGTCGGCGATTCGACGAACCCGTGGCCGGCCATCGTGGCCAACGCCGTCCTTTATTCGATCATCGCGGCTGCCATCCGGATCCGCCTCTACCGCGATGCCGACCGTTGCTTGCGCCGATGATCACTCGCGATGCAAGCTTGGAACACCCGGCGCCCCTGCCGTAGTCTCGCGATACACATGGCCGGCATATTCGTTCCCCGTTGGTTGCTCATCGCGATGGCGGCGCTCCTGGCCGCGCCCCTCTATGCGCTGGAGGTGGAGCAAACCCTCTGGGGTTTCGATGGCCGCGTCGTGCCGGATCATTTCAATCCGTTCTCCGTGCTCGTCTCCAATCCGGGCAATCTCGCCTTCGATGGCGCGCTCAGCTTGGTGTTGAACGGAAGCGGCCCGGGCGGAAACGCCAGTCTCCGCGGGGCCAGTTATGTGCAGCCGATTTTTCTGGCGCCGCATACCTCGCGCTGGGTGCAGTTCTCCGTCCCGGGCACCCATAGCGCGGGACCTTCGGAGTTGCGCTGGGGCAGGGGCGCGAAGGAATTTTCCGACGTGGACGGACCGCTCAGCACCGGCCCGCCCTCTTGCGTCTGGCTGCGCGATCTCGATAGCCCGTTTACCGCTGGCGGTTCGCTCAAGTCCTTTCCCGACCAGCTTTTCCCCACGAGCGCCGTCGCTGCGGAAAGTCTCGATGCCGTCGTGCTCGATCATGTCCCCCATTGGGAACCCGCCCGCCGCGATGCCTTCCTCGATTGGGTGCGACTCGGCGGCACCCTGCACCTGGTGCCCGATACCAATGGTGCGCTGCCTGCCTTCGGTGGCGACTTGAAAGAGCTTGATGCGCAGGACGAAGTCACGCGTGTCGGCGCGGGCCGGGTCGTCCACCACGCCATCGCGTTGCGGGAAATGAGCGAGCAGTACCTGACCGCTCACGGCTATCCCGCGCGCACGCTTGAAAACGTCAAGGGCCCGATCCTCTACGACATGGAGAGCACCTTCTTCCGCGACCTCTCCTCGCTCACGCGACCCAAGGTGAGTTGGACGCTGATCAATCTCGTGATGATCGCCTACGTCGCGGTCGTGGGACCGATGCACAATTACTTCCGGCGCCGGATCGATTACCGCGTCTCCATCCTCATCTTCCTCGGTTGCGTGGCCGCATTCGGCGCGGCTCTCGGTATCATCGGCCGGCGCGGCTATGGCGAAAGCCAGACCGTCCATTCGCTCGGCATCGCGCGTGCGCTCGGCGGCGGGCGCGTGGACGTCACGCAATGGATCAGCGCCTTCGCGACCGCGGGAGATCGCTACACGCTCACGCACCGTGCGCCGGCCAATCTCTACGCCAGCGACCGCTTCGCCGAGACGGGCAGCGGCCTGATCTTCAACGGCAAGGACGGCTACATGCTCATGGACATCCCGCTCTACTCGGCGCGCGCCTTCACCCACCGCGCGATCATGACCGGCGATGACACCTCCGTCACCGTGGAAAAATGGGGCAGCGACAGCTATGGCAGCGATTTTCGCACCCCCGGCACCTTGCATGACCTGCGCTTGCGGACGGGCCCCGGCTTTCCCCAGCACGCCAGGGCAATCCACGCCGTTTATAAAGACACCATCTTCGAGCTGGAACTGCACGACGGCGTGCTCACGCGCAATAGCAGGACCGGCGAAGCGCTCTCCAGCTATTTCTCGCGCGATAAGCTCAACGCCGCGAGCTACCAGGATTTTTCCAGCCGTACCACAACCCCGCACACCGCCGATACGCTCAGTGTGCTCCTGCCCGCGCTCGCCGCCCGCACCCTGAATTACCCCGCCGTGTTTCCCACCCACATCTCTGCGCCGAAAAATCGCGCCGAGATGCAACTGCTCATCCTCGCGCCCGCGCCGCCTTCCCTTCAACTCCAAGGCAAGGGCTTCGCCCACGAAGACGGCTGGGTGCTCTACGTGCAGGACGTCTCCAAGCCATGAACCACCGCGCCTTTTCGATCTCCCATGGAAGCTGAAACCCTTATCGACATCCAGAATCTCGGGCATCGCTACAAGACGCACCAGGCGCTGGGGGGCGTCACCTTTGCCGTGCAGCGGCAGTCCATCCACGGCTTCGTCGGGCCGAATGGCGCCGGCAAGACGACCACGTTGAAAGTCCTCGCCACGCTGCTCAAGCCGCAGTCGGGAAAGGTCAGCGTTTTCGGTCACGACATCGTCGCCGATCGCAAGGCGGTGCGCCGCCGCATCGGCTTCATGCCCGATCACTTCTCGATGTATCGGCAGATGACGGTGTTCGAGTATCTGGATTTCTTCGGCGCGGCCTACGGCATCGGGCTTGGCGAGCGCGACAAGATCATCGGTGACGTCCTCGCGCTCACCGACATGGCCGGCCGCAAGGATGAACTCATCAATGGCCTCTCTCGCGGCATGCAGCAGCGCGTCTCCCTCGCCCGCGTCCTCGTGCACGATCCCGATCTTCTCTTGCTCGATGAACCGGCCAGCGGCCTCGACCCGCGCGCCCGCATCGAGCTCATGGAAATCCTCGAGGAATTGCGCCGCCTCGGGAAAACCATCTTCATCAGCTCGCACATCCTCAGCGAACTCGCCACGCTCTGCGATCACGTCACCATCCTCGATCGCGGCGAAGTAAAATACACCGGCACCATGCGCGGTCTCGTCGCCACCAGCGATGGCCTTACCGCGACCTATCAGCTCACGCTCGCCGCCGAGCATCCGCCGACGAGCGACGCCCTCGCCAGGTTGCCCGGCGTGAGCCGCGTCACGGCGCCGCTGCCCAATGAAGCCCGCTATTCGCTCACCTTCGATCGCGCGCAGCTTTCGCCCAATGCCATCCTGCGCACCGTGCTCGAGGCGGGCGGAGAAGTCGTGAGCTTCACCGAGGATGTGAAGCAATTGAACCAGGCCTTCATGGATCTCACCGAGCCCGGCGTGCGGACATGAGTTCGCCGCTCCTCGCCCTGTTCGTCCGCTCCCTGCGCGAAGATGCGCGCAGCCGTGCGACCTACTGGACGCGCGGCGTCCTGGGCGGCTTTCTCCTGCTGATGCTGCTGGGGTTTGCCGCCAGCAACCGCTGGAGTAATGCGCCCGGGCGCTCGTTGTTTACCACGATCATGATTTCGCAACTGGTCGCCCTGACCTTCGTCGGCCTCAGTTACTTCACCTCGGCCATCGCCGAGGAAAAAGAGGAGCAGACCCTCGGCCTGCTGCGGATGACAGGTCTCAGCCCGCTCGCGATTCTGCTCGGAAAATCCACCAGCCGGCTTTGCGGCGCCCTGCTGCTCCTCGTGGGGCAGTTCCCTTTCACGATCATTGCCATCACTCTGGGCGGCATTTCTCTGCGGCAAATCATTGCGGTCTATTGCGCCGTCGGCGCTTTCACGTTCCTGTTCTGCAATCTTGCGCTGCTCGGCTCCGTGTTGGCTCGACGCGGCCCCAACGCCGCCATATTTTGCCTGGTCGCCATGGCGGTCTTTCTCGGCGGGGCTCCTCTCTTCTTGTTGGTGCCTTCCGCCGCGCGCAGTGTACTCGGCGCGGATTCCGCGATCGATCGCTTTTTGGAATGGTGGTGGAATTCGACGCCTATCGCCCGCTTGCAGGAGGTGCTCGCCACCGGCTTCAGCGGCGCGCCCATCGGCTGGCAGGTGGTGAGTAATCTCGCCCTCGGCGTTGCCTGCTTCCTGCTCGCCTGGACGGTCTTCGAACGCTTTTGTGATCGCGCCCCGGAGAGCGCGCCCGCCGCGGGGTCTCCGCCGCGCCGCTTCTTCGGCTTCCGCCTCAGGCGCCCGCCCCGTCCGTGGAAAGACGCGCTCCTGTGGAAGGACTTTTATTTTCTCTGCGGCGGCTACGCCGGGTTCGCCGTGCGGTTCTTCGCCTATGGCGGCACGTTGATCCCGTTCCTGTATCGATCGGGCGGCGCCGGGACCCAGTTCGGTATCATGCGCAGTCTGTTCACCTCGATCGTGCCTTTCGTTTTTTCCGTCGATGTCGCCGCGATGGCCTCGCGGATCTTTCGTTCCGAACTGCACGACCAAACACTCACCGACCTGGCCATGCTCCCCCTCACGATGCGGCACATCGTCTATCGCAAGGCGCTCGCCTGCGTGCTCGCCGCCGCGCCCGGCGCGCTGGCCGTGCTGATGGCCCAGGGCTTCGCGGTCAGTCTTTTCAAGTCCACTCAAAGCAGCCTCGCCGGGGCCATGTCGGTGACGGGCATGAACGGCCTGATGATCATGCAGATGTGCGGCTCGTGGGTGCACGTCGCCTTGTTGGTCTATGTCGTGGCGTGGCTGTCGCTTTCCATGAAACGCGGCTCCCTCGCGCTGGGTTACGTGCTCACCTATGCGCTCAATATTTTCCTCGCGACTGTCATTATGGCCGCCTTCGCCGCGACGGGTTTCATGCGGATGGCCGCGGCGTCGAGGTCGGGCGCAACCCGGATCAATATCTCGTCTTTTTTGTGGAGCCCCATCCTCACCATGGCCATCAGCCTCGTACTGATCTGGATCATTCACCGCCAGGGGCCGCGCCGGCTGGAAACGCTCGCCGCCGAGAGTTGAGTCGCCGCCGCATGTCTTCACCGCTGCTCGCCCTTTTCGTCCGCTCGTTGCGCGAGGATAGCCGTCTCAAGTTCACCTACTTCGCCCGCGCCGGTCTCGTCTCGGTGATCCTGCTGTTCCTCTTCATGACCCAGTCCAACGTCGGCTGGACGAATGCCCCCGGCCTGCGCTTTTTTGAGACGGTCATCAGCGTCGATCTTGTGTTCGTCCTGCTCGCCGGCGTTAGCTACTTCTCCTCCGCGATCAGCGAGGAAAAAGAAGAGATGACACTCGGTCTGCTGCGCATGACGAATCTCGACCCGCTCTCCATCCTGCTCGGAAAATCCACGAGCCGTTTATGCACGGCGGTCCTGTTGTTTGCCGCCCAGCTTCCCTTCACGCTGCTCGCGGTCACCCTCGGCGGCGTCTCGTTGCACCAGATTTTCGCCGCCTACCTCGCCATCGGCGCGTTCATCGTCTTCATTTCGAATCTCGCGCTGCTTGCCTCGGTCCTCAGCCGTCGGGCCAGCGGCTCGGCCGTGCTCACCGGAGTTTCGCTGCTCTTTTTCTTCATCGTCGTCCCGTTCGCCGCCTGGCTCGGAAAATTGCCCCTGTGGCTGGGCATCTTGAAAGAGGGCAACGCCTGGACGGTCACTATGATCGGCATCGCGGAGTTCGCGACCGAGGCGTCTCCTTTCGTCCGCGCCGGCAAGATCCTCTCCACCGGCTTTGTCGGTGACCTATTCACCTTTCAAGTCTGGAGCAATCTCGCCATGGGCCTCGTCCTTTTTCTGGGCTCGTGGGCGCTCTTCGAGAAATTCTGCGGCGAGCAAAAAGAGAGCGCCCCCACCCGTGCCGGCGTGACCAGCTCGCCCGGCCGCCGCCGCGCGCTGTTCAGTCCCGGTCGTCCGTGGAAGCGAGCCCTGGCGTGGAAGGATTTCTATTTCACCACCGGCGGGAAGCTCTGGATCTTCATCAAGCTCCTCGTCTACGGCACGCCCTTGCTGGTCATCCGTTGCTGGCCTCATCAACTGGGTGGCCCCCCGCGCTGGCGGGATTTCGGGGTCGGCACCTTTTGGATCATGCTCGGCTTTATCTGCATTGAGCTCGCCTTCGCCGCCGCCACCATTTTCCGCAACGAGCACCAGGGCCAGACCCTCTCCAGCCTGGCCATGCTGCCCCAGGGCCTGCGCCGTGTGGCCTACGAAAAGCTCCTCGGCGTCCTCCCGGCGCTCTTCGCCGCCGGCGCCTATTTCGCCCTCAGCATTCCGCTCATCGCCCGGCTCATTCTCGATACTTTCGGCCAGATGAATTCAAACGATGCCGCCGGCTGGATGTTCATGACTTTCTTTTTGACCCAGACCGTGCTCTTCCTGCACCTGGTCGTGGCCCTTTCGCTCTACGTCAAGCGGGGTGCGTTGCCTCTCGCCATCGGCGTGCATTTCCTGCTCGGCCTCCTCATGAGCGTCGTGGAGTCGGTCCTGTTTCGCGATGTTGCGGGCTTCTATGTGCTGATCTTTCTCTCGGTGGGCGCGAGCGCCTTCCTCCACCTGCACATCATCCAGCGCCTCGAAACCCTCGCCGCCGAGGAATAAGCACGCCGCCCCGGCATCCGCGTCGTCACAGGATTCTGCAATTGGAGGTTGGACGTTGGATGTTGGGTGTTGGATGTTCTGCCCCTCCTATGCCCGATCCTATCGCCAGCGCCAGCGAACTCACCGTTCGCTACGGCCCGCATCTCGTCCTCGACCGTGCCACCGTCGCCATTGGCGAAGGCGAGCGCATCGGGCTGGTGGGACGCAACGGCGCCGGCAAATCCACCTTCCTCCGCATCGCCGCCGGCGACCTCGAGCCCGACGCCGGCCAATTCACCCGCCGCCGCGATCTCATCACCGGCTACCTCCCGCAAGTCTTCACCCTCGACGACGCCGCCACCGCCGAGGCAAACATCCGTAGCGGCGCGCAACGCGTCCTCGAGATCCTCGCCGAGTACGAAACCACGCCCCCCGAGAGCGACCGCGCGGCGATCCTACTCGACCAGATCAATCATCACGACGGCTGGGCGCTCGACCGCCGCATCGAAAGCCTCGCCACCAATCTCCACGCGCCGCCGCTCGACCGCCTCGTCGGCACGCTCAGCGGCGGCGAAAAGCGCCGCGTCGCCCTCTGCCGCGCCCTGCTTTCGCGCCCGGATTTCCTCATCCTCGACGAGCCCACCAACCATCTCGACACCGAAAGCATCGAGTGGCTGGAAGACTTCCTCTCGCGCTACACCGGCGCCTGCCTCTTCGTCACCCACGACCGTTACTTCCTCGATCGCATCGCCACCCGCATGCTCGAGCTCTCCCGCGGCGAATTCGTCAATTACGACGGCAGCTACAACGATTACCTCGTCGCCAAGGCCGAGCGCGAAGCCGCCGAAGTCCGCGTCGAGCACAAGCGTCAGATGTTCCTCAAGCACGAGCTCGAATGGGTGCGCAAAGGCCCCAGCGCCCGCCGCACGAAATCCGTCGACCGCATCGAGCGCTACTTCGAGGAAGCCGCCAAGGGGCCGCCCGAGCAGGAGATCGACGTCGAGATGATCATCCCGCCCGCTCCCAAGCTCGCCAATCGCGTCATCACCCTCACCAACGTCGGCATGGAACTCGGCGGCCGCCAGCTCTTCGACTACGTCAATCTCGACCTCGCCGCCGGCCAGCGCCTCGGCATCGTCGGCCGCAACGGCCTCGGCAAATCGACCCTGCTCAAGATCATGATCGGCGAGCTGGAACCCACCCACGGCAAGGTCGAGATCGGCACCCGCACGCAGATCAATTACGTTGATCAAAATCGTCTCGCGCTCGATGACGACAAGACCGTCTGGGAGGAAGTCGGCGGTGGCAGCGAGCACGTCCGCATCGGCGAGGAAAACATCACCCTGCGCAGCTATCTGCGCCGCTTCCTCTTCACCGAGGACCGCATCAATACCAAGATCGGCCAGCTCAGCGGCGGCGAACGCAGCCGCATCCTGCTCGCCAAAATCCTCAAGCGTGGCGGCAACGTCATCATCCTCGACGAACCGACCAACGACCTCGACCTCGCCACCCTGCGCCTCCTCGAGGAAGCGCTGCTCGGCTTCGGCGGCGCCGTCATCGTCGTCAGCCACGACCGCTATTTCCTCAACCGCGTCTGCACCGACACCATGGCCTTCGAGGGCGAAGGCCTCGTCACCCTCAACGCCGGCAACTACGAGTACTACCGCGAAAAGAAAGCCGCCAAGGACATCCCTGCCGCCCGCGCCGCCGCTGCCGCCAAATCCGCCGAAGCCACCGCCCCGCGCCGCGCCGAGCGCGCCCGCAAACTCAGCTACAAGGAAACGCGCGAACTGGAAACCATCGAGGCCACCATCCACGCCGCCGAGGAGGAAGTCACGCGTCTCGAGGCCACTTTCCTTGACCCCGATTTCTACGACAAGCACGGCCACGAATGGGAAGCCCTCGAAGCCAAACTCGAGAAAGACAAGGAACGCGTCGTCCAGCTCTACGCCCGCTGGGAAGAACTCGAAGCCATCCGCGCCGCCACGGCGTCATAAGCGGCTGCCTGCTCTAACACAGCAGTGCGCGCCGGCGGGCGTGTCCCGGAGGGACAATAGAATGTAGCCCCGGGTCGAGCGAGTTTTGCGAGCGACCACCCGGGGTACAATCCCCCGGCGGACGCTCCAACGGTCCCGGCGCCAGCCGCATCTTTTCTGCTGATCGAGGCGCCGCGCCCTTCAATTCAAATGCGCCCGCCCACCTTCCCCCTCATGCTTCCCCCCACGCCGTTCCGCCTCAATTTGCCTCTGTAACAGTTTGCCCAGCTCGAAGAACCTTTCCGCCGCCCGCGACCGCCGGCGAAGCCGCCTCGCTGGCACTTGCAACGGGAGTTCTGGCTGGCAGTTTCTCACACCACTGAATCGCTCGCGCTGGGCTTCGTGCGTGCATCGTTTAAACACCGCCCAAAATCCCACGCCGTCGCAAGCACTGCTCTCCCAGTGAGTTCCGGGTGGTCATACAGCCAGGATCGCGCCGTCGGCGATATCACTCTGGGACTCGATTGCACGCCCTCGCGCCATCTTCTGTCCCCGCCAAACTTTTATGAGCATCCAGGTCTACGGCTGCAATCACGTCGCCATCGAAGTCGGTGACATCGAAAAAGCCGTCACATTCTATGAGGACGTCTTCGGTCTCGAGAAACTCGACGAAGGCGAAGCGGATGCCTTCTTCCAGCTCGGCGAGCACCAGTTCCTCGCCATGTTCGAGCATCGGGGAATGCAACCCGACACGAGCGACCGCCACTTCGGCATCATGGTCCGCGACGACGCGCAACTCGCCCAAGTCCGTCACAAACTCACCGCCAAATACGGCCTGAAACTCATCGAAGGCTTCCGCTGCGACTTCCGCGACCCGTGGGGCAACCGCATCCAGGTCGTCGACCTCCACGATGAATCCCTCATCTGGCTTCTGCCTTATCGAGAAGTGCAAAAAGCGGGCGTGAAGTTCGCAGATTGAAACACCGCACGAGATAGCGCGTCCCCCCTTCCCGTCATCCTGAGCCTGCGAAGGATCTCTGATGTCTGCCTTTCCTCTATCGCCTGGCGTCAGATGCCAGAGCGAATTCAGAGGTCCTTCGCAAGCTCAGGATGACAAAAAAGGGGGCG
The DNA here is from genome assembly GCF_040003245.1 of Chthoniobacter sp. NCBI lineage: Bacteria > Pseudomonadati > Verrucomicrobiota > Spartobacteria > Chthoniobacterales > Chthoniobacteraceae > Chthoniobacter > Chthoniobacter sp. The sequence continues at coordinate 8,504 of NZ_JBDUCX010000003.1, read as the reverse complement.
AGCGCCGTCCCGGGCGACGCGGCGTTCGCTCGCCGCGCCCGTCCGCCTACAACTTCGTCCCGTTCACCTTCACCCAAGGCGCCCACGCCCCCGTCGCGTGGACCTTCACCCTCCGCTTCCAGATCTTGTCGGCGGAAAAGGCGTAAAGCGTATCGAGATCCTTCCCACCGAGACAGACCGCCATCACCCTGCTGTTGTCCGGCAGAGGCAGGATGACCTGCGTCGGCCCATCATCGGCGGAAATCTGCACGCCCGTGCGCGTCGCCACAAACATCTGTCCTTCCTGCGCATAACACAGGCCATGCGTACCCGCATCGTCGTCCCAGTCGGCGACGTGAAAGTGAAAGTAGCGTTCCTTGTTCGTCAACGTGCCATCCGCATTGATTTGATAACTATATCCCCATTTGGAAAATTCATGGGCTACACATAGCAGCCACTGATCCGGCCGATAGGCAAGGCAAGTCGGTGTTTTCAGGCCATTATCCACGAGCGTTTTCTTACCATCCTTGATGTACCAAACGCCATATTCCACAGCCTCGCTGTCTTTTGTCACAACGCCCAAACCGGTGATATAGAGCCCCCCGTCAGGCATGGAGAGAATCGACCCGCCGCTAACCCAGCCATTTTCTATTGGTACCTCGCTGCCTTGCCCGGTGTTGTCGTAGCTGATCACCCCTCGTTGCAACACCGCATAAACTCGACCGTCGGCGCCCACGGACAAGCTATTGGGAAAATTCGGTTCCGAAACAAAGACCTTCACTTGGCCATCGGTATTGAATCGGTAGATCTTCTTGTCTTTGGTATCGGTAAAAAAGACTTCCCCAGATGCATTGCAGGCGGCGGAAGTAATTGTATTGTAGCCTTGCCCAACTTGCTGCCACCCTTCCCCCGGCAGCAACACATCCTGCGCCCGCGGCGCACTCGGCCCCGCCTTCACCTTCTCCGGCCAACCCTTCCAAAGATACGCCATCGCTTCCTGCCAGTTATCCATGTAACCGGCCACGTGCCGCCCATCGATGATGCGGAACTGGTAATCATACCCCGAAAATTTCAGCGCCTTGTCCATCTCCTGGTCGAGCAGGAACCAATCACCGGCGCAATTCTCCATGTCGTGTGTGGCTGTGGTGAAGTACCCGCGGATCGGCTTGGCCTCAAACTTCCGCACCATCGTCGGAAATTCATGCCCGCCGCGAAACGCCACAAAGCTCCCGCTCGCCACATACACGCGGCTGAACGCATCCGGCCGGTTCCACGCCGCGGCAAAGGCCGCGATGCCGCCACTGCTGCCGCCCGACATGCAACGATCGTTCCCGTCGGTCGATAACTTCAAATTCAACTCCTTGCTCACATACGGCAGTAACTCGTCGATGAGAAACCGCACATTGTCATCGTTCACCCCATCGTATTCGAGATCGCGATTGCGCCGTCCCAGCGTGCCCTTCATCGGCGCGGGCACTTCACCCGGCCGCACAAACACGCCAATGGTCACCGGGATCTCCTTCGTCGCGATCATCCGCTCCATGAATTCCTTCTCCTTCGGGTTGTAACCGTCCGTCTTTACATACACGCACGCCGGCTTCGATCCATCGTACTGCTTCGGAATGAAGACGTTCACTTCCCGCACCGTCCCCGGGAAAATCTTGCTCTCCGCATAGGTGAATTTCTTGATCTCGCCCGGCACGATTTCCTCCGGCTTGATCGCCGGCGGTTCATACGTCTTTGCCTCCGCGGCCACCGGCGCATCCTTCGCCGTGCTCCCGGCCAACGGCTTGATCATCCATTGCAAATGCGGATCGTTGGGGTTGTGCTTCCAGAGATCGATCTTCGCCCCCGGAATCTGTTTCCCCCCGTTATCATCGATCCCCATGTCCGGCGCATGCTGCGGCACGATGGCGTAATTGCCGCTCTCCTGCTTGGCCAGCGTCCACAACTGCCACGGCTGCCCGCTGTCCGTCTCCAGCACGATCAGCGCCCCGATGTTTTTGCCGCCCTTGGCCACGGACAACGCCAACGTCGAGCTGTACGAGGGCTTGATCGAATACCCATTCTCGCCCTTCGGCGTGATCACCCATTTCTGGTTCGGCGTGCCGGCAGGTTTGTTGATTGAGACCGCCGTCCCCTCCGCCGTCCCCGAACCCACCGCCTCCAGCACCATCATCGGCGCACTCACCGGCGTGATCGAGTAAGCGCCAAAGTCCTCGGCGAGTGCGTGGGCGCTAAATACTGCGACGACCAAAGCGGTGAGCAGGGAGGCGATTTTCATAAGTGGAGGAAATTCTTTCTCGGTGTCATCCTGAGCGGAGTGTAACGCAGTCGAAGGACCCCGTCGCTCTACCAGCCGTGTCGCTGGTTGTTCGACGGGATTCTTCGTCCCGCGGCTGCGGGATCAGAATGACAGAGAGTTTGGAAGCGAACGGTCAGAGGGTGACGAAGCGATTTTCAGAAGCAGCAGAACGATCCAGCTAGCGCACATGCGCTCGCCGCGCTCGCCCCTCACTTCCCCGCCAGCGCCGCATCGATCGCCTGGGTCAATGTCGTCGAATCCGGTTCCACATCCGATTCATAGTGCGCCAGGATCTTCCCGTCGCGGCTGATCAAGTACTTGTTAAAATTCCACGTCACCTTGCCCGGCACCGGGGAGCTCGGCCCGCTCAGCGCCGCATAGAGCGGATGCTGCTCCGGCCCCTTGGTGTGCAGCTTGTCGAACATCGGAAACGTCACGCTGAACTTCGACGAGCAGAACTTTTTGATCTCGTCATTCGACCCCGGCTCCTGCTGCCCGAAGTCGTTGCATGGAAACCCCAGCACCACCAAGCCCTTGTCCTTGTACTTCCGGTAAAGCGCCTCCAGCCCCTCATACTGCGGCGTAAACCCACACTCCGAAGCCACATTCACAATCAGCAATGCCTTCCCCGAGTAGGCCTTGAGCGTCGTCTCCTTCCCATCGATGTCCTTCAGCGGAATGGAATAAACCGCCGGTTCTTCCGCAAAAAGGGAGGTAGCCATAAAAAGAGCGCCGCAGGTGAGGAGGAGGGAACGAAGTGACTTCATAAGTTCGGGTTGCCGAGAACAACCCCTATCCCCCCCACATCTTGGAGTCCATCGCCGAGCGTTTCTCTTTCCGGTGAGTGTCCGCCGGAATCTCACAGCTCCGGCGGAATGCCGCGCCGCAATTCCGAGAGTCGATCCAGTGTTCCGTGCCGTTCGCACCACGTTTGCAGGTACACTTGGTCGATGCCCGCGCCCTGCACGGCGAGAATATTTTGCACATCGTCCAGGTCTTTGCGGCGAGCCCAGCGCAATTTTTGGATGACCAAATCCTCGGCGGTCGGAACCCACGCCTCCCGGTCGATCATCCCGATGTGCTCCCGCCGTTTACGGCGAAAAATTTCGGCATGATGAGGATCGTCGCCCAGCAGAAATACTTCGATCTCAAACGAAGTGTTCTCGACGTGCAAGACCCACCTCAATGTGCCGGTGAAGAGTTCCATGCGAGCTTGTGGATCGACGGAAATGGAGGGTGGTAATTGGCGCAGGACCGCATCCAATTCCGGCGCCGCACAGGCGACCACAAAGTCTGCGTCCTTGGTGGAGCGCGGAATCCCCCAGGCGCCCGCAGCCAGTGCCCCCACGATGACATACTTCACCCCGGCGGCCTCGATCGCCTCCAGCAGCGTGACTACTGCTTCCGAGGACGTCATAGCCGCGGCTGCGCCGGGCCGTAGCAATCGCGTTCGTCCATCGCGCGCACCAAGGCCAGTCGCCGCCGCAGTTCCGGGTCATCTTTGTCAAAATGCATCGCCGAAAGTTCCAGCACGTCGCTCATCCGTTCTCCTGGTGTCTGCCGCCGCGCCCGCAGCACTTTCTCTCGAAAGATTTGATCGATGAGGGGTTGATGCGGATTCACAAGAGCACGATAGCGAACTTCGCGGCTGATCGCATCCCGAAAATGCGCCGCTGAGGCGCTGCTTCGGGAAGCCGCCCTACAAGTAAGTATCGAAATCCTTCTCGCTATGCATCTTTCGCCGCACGCGGAAGATGTGGGCGGGCTTGTCGGGGTGCAGGCGGACGAAATTGCGGCGGCCGGTCCAGAGATAGCGCTCGTCGTTGAGGAGATCGTGGACCTGGTAGGTCTGGTCTTCCAGCCAGCCGAATTGATCGACGGGGACGTCGATGAACGCGTCCTGGAAATGGAAGGGGTCGAGCGAAACGATGACGAGGATGAGGTTGTCTTTCGCCGCGGTCATCTTCGAGTAGTAGAGGACGAAATCGTTGTCCGCCCGCTGAAACTGGAGATTGCGCAGTTGCTGGAGCGCGCGGTTCTCGCGCCGGATGCGGTTGAGCCGCGTGACCACGGCTTTGATGTTCCCTGGCGCATCCCAGTCGCGTTCCTTCCACTGGTATTTCTCCGAGTCCACGTACTCCTCTTTCGCGAGCTGTTTGTAGTCGTTGTCGCAGAGGTGCAGGAATTGCCCCAGCGCTCCGGCGGCGTCCCACGGTTTCTTTTCGAGCCCGGCATTTTCGCAGAGCTCGAAACCGGAATAGATCCCGTAGACCGGGGCGAGCGTCGCCGCGAGTACGGCGCGAATGAGGAACGCCGGGCGTCCGCCGAATTGCAGGAAGCTGGGCAGAATGTCCGGCGTATTCGGCCAGAGATTGGGCCGCATGTATTCCGCGCATTCGGTCTGCGTGAGCTCGGTGAAATATTCCGTGAGCCCCTGCTTGGTATTGCGCCAGGTGAAGTAAGTGTAGCTCTGCGTGAAGCCCGCCTTGGCCAGTGTCTTCATCATTTTCGCCCGCGTGAAAGCCTCGCTCAAAAAGAGCGCGTCAGGGAAGCGCCGTTGCACGCGGCCGATGAGGTATTCCCAAAACGCCACCGGCTTGGTGTGTGGATTGTCCACGCGGAAGATGCGCACGCCGTGCTCGCACCAGAATTCGATCACGCTCGTCAGCTCGTCCCACAGCGTCCGCCAGTCGGCGTTGTGATAATTCAGCGGATAGACGTCCTGGTATTTCTTCGGCGGATTCTCCGCGTATTTGATCGTGCCGTCGGGGCGCTTGTAGAACCAGTCGGGATGCTCGTGCACGTAGGGATGGTCGGGCGAGCAGTTCAGCGCGAAGTCCAGGGCCAGCTCCATCCCGCGCGCGTGGATTTCTTTCACCAGCCAGTCGAAATCCTCCAGCGTGCCCAGCTCCGGCGCCACGTCCTTGTGGCCGCCGCCATTGGGACAATTCTGGTTTCGGTTGCCGATGGCGTAGGGCACACCGGGCTCGCCCGGCTGGCAGGTCACGGAGTTGTTCTTGCCCTTGCGCGCCGTCACGCCCACGGGATGCACCGGCGGGAAATAGATGACGTCGAAACCCATCGCCCGCGCGTCGTCCACGCGCGGCAGGCAGTCGCGAAAGGTCGAGCCCTTGTCGCCGCGGCCTTCCGCCGAGCGCGGGAAAAATTCGTACCATTGCGCAAAGTTGGCCCGCGCCCGATCCACATGCACCTGCGGATAGCGCGGTGTGTATTGAAAACCAACAGCTTCCATTGGCTGTGTTGGCTCCATTGGCTCCGTTGCGATTTTTGCTGTTTCTGGGGCATTTTTCTTCTTTTTGCCCGGGCCTTTCTTTCCCTCCGGCACCGGCTCCGTCGGAAACGCAATCACCTTCCCCACGCCCGCCTTGGACTTCGGTGCCGCCGCATTCTCGATCGCTGCCGTGGGAGCCTTCGGCAACTCGATCAGCTTCGCCACCGGCGGCAGATTTAGCACATACTCCGTGCTCTCGCTGCGGTCCGAGTAGGCCGTCATCAGCGCCTCCATTTCGGGTGAGTGCGCCAGCGCATTCACCGTCTCCGGCGTGCCTTCGCGAATCTTGTCCGCCAGCACGACCAGCCGCTCCGCATCGCGCTTCTGCCCCTGGTCCTGGGCCAGCCGCGCTGCACGCGCGACAAAGCTCGCGCCTTCCAGAATCTCACTCCCCAGCTCCGTCTGCCCCGCCTCGAACTTCACCTGGAATTCATGCTGCCACGAGCGGAAGAAATCGCCCCACGCCTCGATCGTGTATTCATAGACCGCATTCTCGAAGACCGAGAAGACTCCGCTCCAGCGATCGCGATTGTAGGGATCGATGCACTGCATCGCTGTCTCATACCATTGCGTCTGCCCCCGTTTCCGCCACTTCAGCAGGACCGAGACGACATCGTGCCCATCCTTGAAGACATCCGCCTCCACCTCGATGTCCTCTCCGACGGCGCGCTTCACGGGATACCGCCCGCCCTCGATGAGCGGCGAGACGGCTTCGATCACGGTGGTGGGCGGACGCGGTGTCATGGAGCCAAGGATGAAGGATGAAGGATGAGGGAGGAAAGGCAGAACATCGAACAGTCGCTGAAGTGTTCAGTAGTCAGTAATCAGTTCTACTGACTGCTGGGCACTGATTACTGATTACTGAGCACAGCACGTCTCGAATCGCGCCGCTAAAGCTTGCCCGCAGCGCAACCTTTTGCATCCTGTAGCGTTTCACCCGCTACACCCAATGAACAAATCCATCCTTACCCTCGTTGTCACCGCCGCCCTCGCTGCCTTCGCCCATGCGGAAAGCACGGTGAAACTCACCGGCGTCCATCTCTGCTGCAAGAGCTGCGGCAAGGGTGTCGACAAGGCCGTTGCCACCGTTCCCGGCGTCACCGCCGCCTCCGATCTCGACGGCGGCACCGTCACCCTCACCGCGACCGATGCGGCCGCCGCGCAGAAGGCCGTCGATGCCCTCGTCGCCGCCGGCTACTACGGCAAGAGCGAAGACGCCGCCATCAAGGTCAATTCCGCCACCGGCGCCAAGGATGCCAAGGTCTCCACGCTCACCGTGAGCGACGTCCATCTCTGCTGCACCAAATGCGTCAAGGCCGTCAATGCCGCCCTCGCCGACGTGAAGGGTGTGGCCAGCAACACCGCCGAGAAGAACGCCAAGTCCTTTGAGGTCAAGGGCGACTTCAATCCCGTCGACGTGTTCAGCGCGCTGCAAAAGGCCGGCCTCACCGGCAAGGCCACGAACTAAGCCGCGACCTTCGCGCTCCGAAAATCTTCAGCCTCTCGCGTCCCTCGGGCGCGAGAGGCTCTTTTTTTCCTATGGAGTGTTTGGAAAATCCCTTTTCTTCTGCAACCACCCCATCACCCCAGTCGATGAACACCCGCTCTCTGCCAATCCTCACCGCCGTCGCCGTATTCGCCTTGCGGACGACAATGGCCGCACCGCCCGCGGAAAACCCTCCTGTCGCACCGCCCCCCATTCCGGCCGATCCCACCGGCCCGATGTGGGACATGGCCGCTCTGGGGCAGGCGCCGAAGACCTATCCCGCCGACCCGATCCGCGCCGATGGCTTGAAGGGGATCTTCTTCGAAGGCCTGCCTTATCATGGCAAGCCGACCCGCGTCTTCGCGTGGCTCGGCCTGCCCAAGGTTGAACAGGGGAAGAAAGTGCCCGGCATCGTCCTCGTCCACGGCGGCGGCGGCACCGCTTTTGAAAAGTGGACGCAATTGTGGGTCGATCGCGGTTACGCCGCCATCGCCATCGATACCTCCGGCGCGATTCCCCTCCATACCATCGACGGCAAGAAGTGGCAGCACCACGATGCCGGCGGCCCGCCCGGTTGGGGCGGCTGGGACCAGATGAACGAGGCGCGCGAAGACCAGTGGACTTATCACGCGGTCGCCGACGGCGTGCTGGCCGATTCACTCCTGCGTTCGCTGCCGCAGGTCGATCCCGAGCGCATCGGCGTCACCGGCATTTCCTGGGGTGGTTACCTCACGTCGATGCTGGCCGGAGTGGACCAGCGTTTCAAATTCGCCGTGCCGGTTTACGGTTGCGGCTTCACCAATGAACACGGCTTCGCGCACAATGTGGAGGCGCTCGGCCCCGAGGGCGCCGCGCGCTGGATGCGCTGGTGGGATCCCTCCAGCTACCTCGCTCACGCCACCATGCCGATGCTCTGGGTCGATGGCACCAACGACTTCGCCTACACCATGAATGCCTGGCAGAAATCCTATCGCCTGCCCAAGTCCCCGCACACCCTCTGCCTGCGCCCCCGCATGTCCCATGGCCACGAGTCCGGCTGGGCGCCCAAGGAGATCGCGACCTTTGCCGACAGCATCGTCAACGGCGGCGACCCGCTCCCCAAGATCACCGGCCAGTCCCGCAAGGGAAGAGCAGTCACCGCCACCTTCACCAGCGTGCATCCCATCGCCAAAGCCGAGCTTCATTTCACCAAAGCCACCGGCCCCTGGCAGCAGCGCCTGTGGGAAGTCGCCCCCGCCACCTTTGCCGATGGTAAAGTGACCGCCGAACTCCCCGAAGGCACCAAGGTCTACTACTTCAATCTCACCGACGACCGCGAGTGCATCGCCAGCACCGAACACGAAGAGGTCGATCTCTAAGAGCCCAGCGGGCGGCCCAATAACCTTGTCAGGGAGTTTGGCGACGCGCCCCCGCCTCGCACGCCGCCTGCTAAAGCAAGCCGC
>NZ_JBDUCX010000272.1:0-8534 GCF_040003245.1 Chthoniobacter sp. | reverse complement strand
CGTCAGGCCACTTTAGGGGTTGGATGCTCTGCTGCGCGGGAAAGAACATACTCGTAGGTTATTTTGTCGTGTTTAGCTGGCCAAGGGCCTATCCCGTGAATCGCCCTCAGCGTGCTCTCGTAGGCGATCGGGGCTCGGGTAAAGCGCAAGGGGTAAAAGCTCTGGTCTTCGGGTGTGGCGCAACGGATGACTCGACCATGAAAATCCTCGACGTGGCAACGCTCAGAAGGTCCGCAAATAAAGTGTGGCCACGGAAAGCGCTGCAAGTCGGGGCTGGAGTTGGCAACGATGGGCCAACTCCCATGCCAGATGAAGGCGTCCATGGTGCCGCCGAGCAATGCGACCTCCGAGGAAACAATCTCTGCGACAGGTGGAGGCGAGTCGGCGGCCCAAATGGCGCGGAAGACGGCAACGTAGAGGGGATAAGACGCAACCTCGTGCAGCAAGACGTGCCCATAGCCGACGCGGCCCTCGTCGATTGGAATTGCGAAGATGTCACCGGCTTTGGTTTGGGGGTTTTGCTTCGCCATTAGAAGATGGCTTCGGAGTCGCCTAACGCCACCAAGCTCAGCGCCGGAACCACTCGATCCAGAGCTTGGTGAGGCGTTGCACTCATTTCTTGGTTGTCTTCATGGTGTATTCGAGCGTCCGATAAAGAGCGACGATGAAATCGGTTTCCTCGTCGTCAATGCGATACTGAACGGAGGTAAAAGGATAGCTGCGCGTGAGTGGCTGCTCGGCCACCAGCGCAACGCCCAAATGCTGGATGGCGTGTGAGCCGAGCGCACAACCCACGATGCGGATAACGTCGTTCGAAGTAAATGCGTCGCGCTTGCCGGATTTTAGCCAGGCCGAGAATGCCATGTCCAAATCCTCAAGAACGTCGCCAGTGCGCCGGTCGGTGGAAACGAAAGCCGCTATATAGGCCCGAACTCGTTGGGAGTCTCGCTCGATCGCCACACGTTCCTCCGGCGTAAGTTCGGTGACTTTGTCGTGAAATTCCTTTTGGTTTGGGATAGCTCCCTCGGTGAAGGTTATCTCGCCTGATGGCGTCTGAATAGTGACGGACTTCTTGTCGGCTGCCATGGATAGTGCCGTGGTTAAAAGGAGGATGGTAACGACGTGTTTCACAGGATGACTCCAGCGGCCCCTACCATCCTATTGAATCGAGTAAAAAGGGGAAGCAAAGTTGGCATACCAGAGGAAAGTCGGCGGAGCGGGGAAAAGCAGAAACCTTGGGAGTAATCCCTTCAACGAGAAAGAATTCCGCCTCACCAAAAATCCGCTCTTTTTGCTTGACTTTTATGATGAGATGGCTTACGATCTAGCGCGGCATGGGAGGAGAAGGCCATGGCCGGAAAGGGAAAGGCGCTGGGATGGGTTTGGGCGGAGAGGAACTGGGTCTATTTCTATTCGAGATGATGACGATGATTTCAATTCATGGAACCGGCGCCGATGAGGCCTGCCGGTGTAGGGCGGGTGTCCCCACCCGCCGGGATGGCGCTGCGTACCGGAGGCCCGTCCGGCGGGTGGGGACACCCGCCCTACACCCACCACCACGACTTTGCCCGGTTCCTTGGTCACGTCCTTTTACGGAGAGTTCCTACCAGTTCCGACTAGTTCCGACCTTTGAATTATCCTGTTTCAGATGGTCTGACGCTCCGGCCGTCGTCTCTTCCTGCTTTCCTGCTTTCCTCATTCCTTTCAGTTCCGGCCAGTTCCGACCCATGAATAATCTTACCCAATCGCACCCATCCGACAGGCGGTGCGGGTGGCGGCAAGCGGACAGTTCCACACTGAGTTTGCGGGCGCTGGGAAGCCGCGCAGGCTGCTTATCCTACCGGTATCCCACCGGTTTCGACCAAAGAATCCACCCTTGCACTACTCTGGAAATCCGACCGAATCCCACTCGATCCCACTCCGAACTTTTAAGCCCCGGCAGCGACTACTGCGGGAGTCAGTCGAAAAATGTTCCACATCCGATTCGAAAGCACGTGCTGGACCCCTGCGACCCGACCCTACGCCACCGCGACGGTGACCAGGCGGCGGATGAGGTCTTCCCATGTGACCACGCCGATTTGCTTGCCGGTGGGGTCGAGGGCGACGGCCATGGTGACGCGGGCGGCGCGGAGCCGGCGCACGATGCTGTAGGCCGGTTCGTCGGAGTTCACCTTCACGATGCGGCGCTGGTAGGATTCGGCGACGCTGCGTTTCTTGCCGTCGAGGGCCACGTCGAGGACGTTGACCAAGCCGACGATTTCGCCGGCTTCGTTGGTCAGCGGCCAGCGGTCGATATTGGTGTGGCGGCTGCGTTCGATGAGCTCCTCGATCGAGGCGGTGGCGGGGATGGTCCGCACATTGGCGAGGGGCAGCATGACATCGGCGGCCTTGATGGCGCGGAAGTCGACGACGTTGTGGATCATCTGGCGCTCGTCCTTGCCGAGCGTGCCCTGGCGTTCGCTCTCGATGGTCAGGTACTTGAAATCCTCCCGGGCGACGAAGAGCTTTTGCCGCTCGCCGGAGCGCTCGCCGAGGACCATTTTCGACACGCGGGAGCCGATGAAATGGAACGGCGAGAGCAGCAGATCGGCGAGGCGCAGCGGGCCGGTGATGGAAGCGAGCGCGCGATAGGGGAAGCGGCGGAACAGCGACTTCGGCAGCAGTTCCAGGCCGATCAAGTAGAAGGGCAGAAACAGCACCAGTGCGGCGAAGTAGCCGGCATTGCCGAGGTGCGCGACGAACTGCTGGCTCGCCAGGGTGATGGCGAAGATGTTCATCAGGTTCGTGACGAGCAGCACGGTGACGAGCAAGCGCTCGGGATGCTCGAGCAGGCGGTTGAGCGTGATGGCGGCTTTGTCGCGATGCTTCAGGCGGTGCTTGAGGCGCACCCGATTGACGGAAAGCAGCCCGGCCTCGATGCCGGAAAACATGAAGGAGATGACGAAGCAGGCGAGCACGGCGAACCAGATCATTGGCCTTCCTCCTCCTCGTCAGCGGCGTCTTCGTCGTCGGGTGGGGTCTCGCGGACGATGAGGACTTCCTCCACGCGCTTGCGCGAGGTGCGGCGCACGGTGAGCTGGAGGTCGTCCATTTCCATTTGGGTGCCGGGGCGCGGGATGGCGCCGAGGCGGTTGAAGATGAGGCCGGCGATGGTGTCGATCCCTTCCTCATGAAGTTCCGAGCCGAGCATCTCGTTGATGTCGTCGAGGCGGGCGTTGCCGTTGACGATGAGCTGGCAGTCGGCGATGGCCTCGATGTAGAGGCCGTGCTCGGCGAGCGGCACGGCGTCGCTGATGATTTCCTCCACGATGTCGGCCAGCGTGACGATGCCCTCGGTGCCGCCGTGTTCGTCGACCACGATGGCGATGCCCTGCGGGTGATTGAGGAAGCTGCGGAGCAGGTCGATGGCTTTCATCGTCTCCGGCACGAACGAGGGCGCGACGAGGCGCTCGGTGTAGTGCGTGTTGGGATCGAGCAGGAAATCGCGGACGTCGAGGATGCCGAGGATTTCGTCGGGCGTCTCGCCGTAGACGGGCACCCGGCGGTAGCGCTTGGCGCGCAAGCGCGGGACGGCTTCTTCGTTGGTCAGGTCGTCGGGCAGGGTGAAGGAATCGACGCGGGGCGTCATGCAGTCGCGGGCCGTCTTGTCGCCGAGCTTGATGATCTCATGGATCATTTCGCTTTCCGTCTCGTGCAGGGCGCCTTCCTCGGTGCTGAGGTCGACCAGGGTGCCGAGTTCTTCTTCGCTCAGGAAGTGGGAACTCTTGAGCGGCGCCGGCGTGATCGCCTCGGCGATGTGCTCGCTGACGCGCTGGAGCACGCGGGAGATCGGGTCGAGAATGGGCATCAAGGGCTGCAGCACCCGCACGCCGATGCGGGTGAAGCGATAGGGGTTCACCAGCGCGGCGACCTTGGGCACCAGGTCGCAGACGAAGACGACGAGGGTGAAGATGAGCAGGGAGGCGACCCAGAACGGGATGACCGCCCCCTCCAGCCCGCGCAGCAGAAAGAGGCAGAACAAAATGAGCGGGAAATTGCTGAGCGCGTCGCAGAGCAGGATGACGCTGAGCAGGCGGCGGGGATTCTCCAGCAGCTCGGCGAGGGCCGCCGCGAAATCAGCGCGGCGCTTCTTCAGCCGCTCGACATGATACGGCTGGAGCGAGAAGAACGCGGTCTCAATCGCCGAGAACATCGCGGAGGCGGTGACCAGGATCAGCAGAACAATGGCAATCAGGACAAGAGTGCCAGTGGTCATCATGGAGCGTCCGGAGAGGACACCGCTGGGATCAATCGCATCTTGCACACAAGACCGTGCAGAATAGTTTCGCCCTTCCGTCCGTGCGATGAAAAAAAATGACCGTATTTCAGCCTTCGTCCAGCAGCTCGGCGCCGACCCGTCGCTGGCCCTGGATCCGCGCTACCAAGGTTATTTTACGTGCTTTAACGAACAGCAGTACTATGAAGCCCACGATGTGCTGGAAAATCTGTGGCTGGAGCGGCGGGACGAGCACTACCTCTTTTTTAAGGGGCTGATCCAGGTGGCGGGGGCTTATGTGCACTTGCAGAAGCAGTTCCAGCATCCGACGCATCCCAAGCATGGGCGCCGACTGCGCCCGGCGGTGCGGCTCTTTCATCTCGCGGCGAAGAACCTCGGGGCTTTCGCGCCGCGGCACCTGCAACTGGACGTCTCCGCCATTCTGGAGCTGTGCGAACTACAGGCGGAGGAGATCATCGCCGGGGATTACGAGCGCAACCCTTGGGAGCCGACCCACGCTCCAGCACTCCAGCTTCTCCCGACGTGAGCGCGGAACCGGAATTTCGCGATGTGATCGTGCTCGGGGCCGGCGCGGCCGGGCTGATGTGTGCCATCGAAGCCGGGAAGCGCGGGCGGCGCGTGACGGTCATCGAACACAACGATCGCGTCGGCAAGAAGATCGCCATCTCCGGGGGCGGCCGGTGCAACTTCACCAACCTGAACGCCGGGCCGGAGAACTACCTCTCGGGGCAGCCGGATTTCTGCAAGTCCGCGCTGGCCCGCTACACGCCGTGGGATTTCGTGGCGCTCGTCGAGAAGCACCGCATTCGCTATCACGAGAAGAAGCTGGGGCAGCAATTCTGCGACACGAGTTCGCGGGAGATCATCAACCTCCTGCTCACGGAATGCGAAAGTGCGGGGGTGGAGATTCGCTTGAATTGCCGCGTGAACGAAGTGCGCAAGACGGATCGCTTTTCGCTCGCGACCAATACGGGACAGATTGAGTGCCATTCGCTGGTCGTGGCCACCGGCGGGCTGTCGTTCCCGAAATTGGGCGCGACGGATTTCGGCTATCGGCTGGCGCGGCAGTTTGGCGTGCCGCTCACGGAGATCCGTCCCGGGTTGGTTCCCCTCACCTTCGCGCCCGAGGATAGCCGGATGGGAGAACTGAGCGGCCTCTCAGTGCCGGTCACAGCGCGCTGCGACGGTGTCACGTTCGAGGAGAATCTGCTCTTCACTCATCGCGGGTTGAGCGGGCCGGTGGTGCTGCAGATCTCTTCGTTCTGGCGGGAAGGCCAGACCGTCGCTTTTGACCTATTGCCCGGTCATCGCGCGACGGACCTGCTCGCCGAGGCGCGCCGGGAAGCGCTGGACCCCTTGGCGCTCGTGGGCCGCTACTGGCCCCGGCGCTTTGCCGAGGCCTGGTGTGCAAAGTACGCGCCGGCCAAAACGCTGCCCCACTTCACCTCGGCGGAAATGAAGGACCTGGCGGTGGCGCTCAACGGATGGTCCCTGCGCTTCTCCGGCACCGAGGGCTACCCCAAAGCCGAGGTCACGCTCGGTGGCGTGGACACGGCGGCCCTGTCGTCGAAGACGATGGAGGCGCGACCGGCGCCGGGATTGTTTTTCATCGGCGAAGTGGTGGATGTCACCGGCTGGCTGGGCGGCTATAATTTCCAATGGGCCTGGGCCTCCGGCCACGCCGCGGGACAAGCCGTTTGAAAAAAATGAAACGCCGATCTCCACCGCCGACTCCGGGTGTTGCCATGGAAGCCGTCAAGGCCATCTACCAGGAACTGGCGGAGCGGCCCATCGAGCGCAATTGCCTTCTGCGCACGGATTGCTGCCGCTTCCGGCTCACGGGCCGCACGCCCTTCCTGACGAAAGGCGAAGCGCTCGTCGCCGCGAAAGCGGTGCGTGTGTCCGGGCGGAAGCGACTGCCGGAGAGCATCGATGGCGCGTGTCCCTTGCTCGATCACCCGACGGGACGTTGCCTGATTTACGAGGGGCGCCCTTTCGGCTGCCGCACGCATTTCTGTGCGGCGGCGGGCGGACCTTATGCGCGCAGTGAAGTCGTGGATCTCATTCACCGCCTGGAAGACATCGACCGGACCCTCGGGGGCGACGGGGCGATGGCCTTGCCGATCGCCGTGGAGCGGGCTTTGCGCGAAGCCTAGTGCGCGAAGCCTAGTGCGCGACGGCCGCTTCCGCCGGCGCCACCTCCGCCTTGGCCGGCTCCGGGGCCGGCGCGTCGGTGGGGAAGAGTTTGCGCACCAGCGGCTCAACCAAAGCCCGGGTGAAAAGCCCCAGCAGCACTCCGCCCGTGAAATCGTTCACTTGAAAGCTGATCGGAAAACTGCTCGGCCCCATGCGCCACAGCAGGAATGAAATGATGATCACCGAGGGCAGCCACACCGCGGCGGAGATCAACTCCCGCATGACCACGCGACGAGCCCGGCGCCGGACGGTGACGGCGGCACTCGCCTCGGGCGGCGTCTCGTCTTTGTAGTAGTTCCGCAATTCCTGCTCGGCTGCGATCACGACCCGAAACGCCGCAAGCATAGCCACACCGAGACATCCCCCGAGCATGATCGCTCCCCAAGTCGCGGTAAACGGCACGCGCACCGAACTGCGTTGGGAAACGCTGGTGTTACCGGAATCCATATCGTACTCCACCATGGCGTTGATGTCGTGCTCCTTCGGCGTGAAGGTCAGCAGGTAGCCATTGTCGAAGAGCGCCCGGAAATAGCGGGTGGTTTCCGGCGGATCTCCCACTCGCCGCCCCGCCTGCGGAATGACCAGCCGCTCCGTCCTCTTGCCACGCGCATTCAGAATGATGGGATTCATCTCTTCCCGTCCTTCCCATAGTCCATCCTCGGGGCGGTTGATCGCGCCGCGGACGCCATTGACCGAACTGCTGGATGGCGAGGCGGGCTCCGCTGGATCAGCTTTCTTGATCTCTCCCTGCGCCCGGGTGCGCTTCACGTCATCGGGCATCTGGAAATAGATCGACCGAATCGTCAGCGGCTGGTCGCCGACATTCTCCAGGTCCACAAAGAACGTCAACTCATCGAAGATGTCGCGCGGGCCCGACTCCGCCGGCGTGAGGGTGACCTTCAGCGGGGCGGACAACACCGTCGTATCGGAGGCCGGCTTGGACGAAATCACCGTGTCCACCAGCGGCTTGATGCTGGTGTCCTTGGCCTCCGGGAGCGCGGGAGCCAACGGCGCATCCAGCGCCGAGGCTCGCGCCGCCAGCAAGACAACCAACACAAAAAAAAGGCACGGGAATGTTTTCATAACGAGCTCTGTTCTTGTTCTCTAACGTCCGGCCGGCAGGGGGATCGCCGCCACGGCGCGACATAACTCCACCAACGGCTTCCAATCCGCCGGAAGAGTCGGACTGGCCGGGGCAAGGGCTCCGTCCACCAACAAAACATTGCTCGCAAACGCCTTCACCGCGGCCGCCGTTTCCGACTTGCGACTGAGATTGTTCTGAATCAATTGCAGGTCCGTGAGCGGAGTTTCACCAGTCCGCGCATATTCATAGGCGGCGGCGGATTTCCAGATCCTGACCACCTCGATCCCGATCCATTCTCGCGGGAACTTGCCGAATTCTGAAATCACCCGGTCTGGCTGCCCTTGCGCGAGGAGGGCATTGCCAAAGATCGCCGCCCCGAAACGCACGCGTCCAGGAGCCGCCACCGCCGCAAAGGGCGAACCCTCCGGCGTCTTGGGCAGCCCGTTGGCTTTGTCTTTCAACGCCGCGTACCAATTGAGATAAGCCGACGCCGCTTGCTCCGCCTTTTGCACATCACCCAGCGCCGCCTTCGGGTTCTTCCATTGCTGTGCGCGTTCCAGCCAGGTCTCCGCGCGCAGATAGAAGTAGGCGTCCCAGACCGTCAGGTCGCTATCGGTGACGGGGCTGCTGATTGGAAACTTTTCGAAATACTCGAGCACGCCGCGCCAATTGCCCTGTTCCCGCCCGGCAATGTGTTGCTGGATCGATTGGATATCCGGCGTTTGCGCTTCGCCGGCTTGGGCACTCGGACACGACCAGACCGCCATAGCCAACAGCCAAAGCACACAGGACAAAGCACGTCGCACCCCAGGGTTCATTAACAACCGTTTAGCGCCCCGGCGCACAGCTGACAAGCCCGCAGTCTAATACGGTGAGCCCCACGGAAGCCCGGTAAGACTCAACACTAACTAAAGTACTAAAAACTCCGCCGCGTCCTAGCTCTCCCGCGCCGGCGCCATCGACGGCTACAACTACTCC
>NZ_JBDUCX010000271.1:0-8556 GCF_040003245.1 Chthoniobacter sp. | reverse complement strand
CACCGGCAAATGGAACGAACTGCAGTACGGCAAGCTTGGCGGCCCCGGTCTCGCGCCCATCCCCGTACCTCGCGAATTTTGGGTCTGGCCCGGCTGCCCGCGCGACCCCAGCGACGGCGATCCGCTCATCACCTTCCGCTACGACCAGGCGTTCGAGTTCATTGACGCCATCCGCAACCAGCGCCCGTGCGTGCCCAGCTTCCACGACGGCGTCCGCACCCAGGCCGTCATCGACGCCACCCTGATCTCCGCGGGCACGCATGCGTGGGTCGAACTTCCCAACGACTGATCTATGGAAAAAACCGCCGTCATCACCGGAGCCGGCAGCGGCGTAGGCGCCGCCATCGCCATCGCCCTCGCCAAACAAGGCTGGCGCGTCGCCCTGCTCGGCCGCCGCCGCGAACCCCTCGAAACCGTCGCCGCGCAGTGCCCCGGCGCGCTCGTCATTCCCTGCGACGTCGGCAGCTCCGACGATGTGGCGAAGATGGGGCAGCAGGTGCTCGCGGAGTTCGGCAGCGTCGAAGTGCTCGTCAACGCCGCCGGCACCAACGTCCCGCACCGCGCGCTCGAGGTGCTCACGCTCCCCGATTATCACGAGATGATGAACGCCAACCTCAACGGCGCTTACTATTGCGTGCAGGCGTTCCTTCCGCAGATGCGTTCGCGCGGCTCTGGCACGGTCATCAATATCGTCTCCGATGCCGGCAAAGCCGCTTCGCCCAAGGCTGGCCCCGGTTACGTGATTTCCAAGTTCGGCATGGCCGGCCTCACCTCCGCGATCAACGCCGAGGAACGCACCCGCGGCGTCCGCGCCTGCGCCATTTTCCCCGGCGATATCGACACGCCGATTCTCGCCAAGCGCCCGGTCGTGCCCGACGCGACCGCTCGCGCGAAGATGATGCAGCCCGAAGACATCGCCGAGTGCGCCCTCCTCGCGATCAATCTCCCGTCGCGCGTCATCATCGAGGAAATGATCGTCCGCCCGCGTTAGAAAAACCGCTTAATCCGCGGGCTGGGCGGTTCTAAACATATGCCCATGTTCCTCCGCTGCCTCGCTCTCCTTCTCGCGCTCGGCATTTGCGCCCCCGCGCAATCCGCTCCCGACATCTTCGCGCACGATAACCTCGTCGCCTGGTGCATCGTCCCTTTCGATGCGCAGAGGCGCGGACCGGAAGAGCGCGCGGCGATGCTGGAAAAGATCGGCATCAAACGCTTCGCCTACGATTACCGCGCGGAGCACATACCGACCTGGGACGCCGAGCTCGACGCGTTGCAACGGCATCACATCGAGCTCACGGCCTGGTGGTTTCCCGGGCAGCTCAACGAGGACGCGCAGAAGGCCCTCGCGCTCTTCCAGCGGCACGGCGTGAAGCCGCAGCTCTGGGTGAGCGGCGGCGGCGCCCCGACCAAGGACGCCGCGGAACAAGCCGCGCGCGTCGAGACCGAGGCGAAGCGCATCAAGACCATCGCGGAAGCGGCCGCCCCGCTCGGCTTGCAAGTGGCGCTCTACAATCACGGCGGCTGGTACGGTGAGCCGGAGAATCAACTCGAGATCATCGCCCGGTTGCAGCGCGACGGCATCACCAACGTCGGCCTGGTCTACAATCTTCACCATGGCCACGACCACCTCGATCGCCTGCCGCAACTGATCGAGAAGATGAAGCCACATCTGCTGGCCTTCAACCTCAACGGCATGACTCGTGGCGGCGAGATGATCCTCCCGCTCGGGCAGGGCGAACTCGATCTCTCGTTGTTGAAGCTGCTCCGCGATAGCGGCTGGCGCGGGCCGGTCGGCCTCCTCAACCACACGAGCGAAGATGCGGAGGCGCGGTTGCTCGACAATCGCGATGGGCTGGATTGGCTCGTGGCCCAACTCGATGGGAAACCGGCCGGTCAGAAACCGACGCCGCGCTCGTGGAAGAAATCAACGCCGCCACCACCGAGCATTTCCAGCGGGGTGCCGTCGCTTTCGCCGGCCTTTGGCACGGCGCTCACCGGCGGGATGCTCGTGGAGGGCCAGCCGGCGTATCATGAACTTCCGCTCACGATCGAATGCCGCGCTAAACTCAATGGCGCCCACGGTTTCAACATCCTCGCCGCGAACGATCCGAAGAAATCGGCGGAGCACTGGGAACTCTACACCTTCTCGGGCAGCGGATTGTTCAGCGTCTTTCAGCCGGGGCGCGGCGGCAGCGTGTCGGGCGGCGCGAACATTTGCGATGGCCAGTGGCACGCGCTCGCCGCGGTGCTGGAAGTGACCCGTGTCCGTCTCTACGTCGACGGTAAACTCGTGAAGGATGCGCCGTGCCCGCCGCTCAACGGACAAGCGGTGGCTGGGGGCCTCGCGTTTGGACGCCTCGTGGAAGGAACGATCGGCTGCGATGGTGCGGTCGACGACGTGCGTATCTCCAAGGGCGTGCGCGAAATCTCCGCACCAACCGACGCACCGCTGCCGAAGGATGCGCAGACCCTCGGCTTGTGGAACTTCGACGACCTCACCGCCCGTAACCCGGCACCCACCCCACAGGCCAATGTCCCGGAGACATTCACCATCCCCGCCGCCAAGACCGCGGAACTCACCCGCGCCAACGGGTGGCCGAAAATGGATGACTATCGCACTTGGGACCGCTCGCTCGGCGGGCCGACGTCCAATCGTTTCTCCGCGCTCACGGCCATCGACAAATCGAACGTCGCGAAACTCGAACTTGCGTGGACCTATCACTCCGGCGACGGCAAGGCGAACATCCAGTGCAACCCGATCATCGTCGATGGCGTGATGTACGCGCCCACGGCGGGCTGGAACATCGTCGCCCTCGAGGCGACCACCGGCACGGAACTGTGGCGCTTCAACGTGCCGAAGGAAGGCAAGCGGCTCGAGGATCAACCCGCCCGGCGCGGTCTGCTCTACTGGAAAGGCGATGCCCGGAATCCCGCGCGTGTCATTTTCGGTGCGGGCAACTGGCTCTACGCGCTCGATCCAAAGACCGGCAAGGTGCTCGCGAACTTCGGCGAAAACGGCCGCACCAATATTCCCACCGCCACGAGCACCGTGGCCGCGATTTACCAGAACGTCCTGGTCGCCGCCGGCTATCTCGGCGATGTCTTCGGTTACGACGTGCGCACCGGTGCGCTCTTGTGGACGTTCAAGACCAAGCCCGATCCCGGCCAGTACGGCAGCGAGACCTGGAGCCGCATTGAAGATGGCGCGAACTGCTGGGGTGGCATGGCCCTGGACGAATCGCGCGGCATCGCTTTCGTCTCCACCGGTTCGCCCAAGCCCAACTACCTCGGCATGGGCCACCTCGGGGACAATCTCTTTGGCGATTGCGTCATCGCCCTCGATGCGCTGACCGGCAAGCGGCTCTGGCACTTTCAGGAAGTCCGCCACGATATCTGGGATTGGGACATTCCCGCGCCGCCGAATCTCGTCACCGTCGAGCGGGATGGCGTGAAGGTCGATGCCGTGGCGCAGGTCACCAAGCTCGGCAACACGTTACTGCTCGATCGCGTCACGGGCCAGCCGCTTTACGATTACCGGCTCGTCCGCGTGGCCACTCGCTCGCTGCCCGGCGACCAGCCCGCGCCCATGCAGCCCATGCCCGAGCTGCCGCAGCCCTTCGCGCGTCAGGCCTACACCATGGCCGATTTGCCCGCCGCTCCCGAGGCCCAGGCGGTCGTGCTCCCCGTCGTGCAACGCGCCAATTCCGGCCCGTATCCGAGCATCGAGGAAGCGAAGCCGACGCTGCTCTTCAATATCCACGGCGGCGCGGAATGGACCGGCGCGTCGTTCGATCCGCGCACCGGGCGCCTCTACGTTACGGCCAATGAAATCCCGTGGTTCGTCACCTGTTTCCGCGACAGCGATCCCGAGCCGCTCAAGCCGCCGACCGAGGGCGAAAAGGTCTATCAATCCATTTGCTTCGCCTGCCATGGGCCGGATCGCAAAGGCATCGGCCACGCTCCGCCGCTGCGCGGCGTGCGGTTGCGTCTCTCCGAAGCAGAGATCCGCTCCCAGCTCAAGAACGGCAAGGGCTCGATGCCGCCCATGGCGCAACTCACCGAGGAGCAGATCAAGCCGCTCCTCGATTTCCTCCTCTGCCGTGATCGCCCCATTCCGCCGGTGAATCCGAACGCGCCCGTCAAATGGACCTTCGGCGGCTGGAACCGTCTCATCGATCACGAGGGTTACCCCGGCTGCAAGCCGCCATGGGGCACGCTCACCTGCCTCGACCTCAACACCGGCCGGATCGCGTGGAAAGTTCCCTTCGGCGAATACCCTGAACTCGCGGCCAAAGGCGTGCCAAAGACGGGCCAGGAAAATTTCGGTGGCTGCATGGTCACCGCCACCGGCCTCGTCATCGCCGGCGGCACCCGCGACCAGAAGCTGCGCGCCTTCGACTCCGGCACCGGCACCGAACTCTGGAGCTACCAGCTTCCGCTGCACTCCACCGCGCCGCCTGCGAGCTATGAGGCCGGGGGACGCCAATTCATCGTCGTCCCGGTTACGGGCGGCGGCAAACTCGGCGGCCCCACCGGCGACGCCTGGATGGCCTTCGCACTGCCGAAGTAACGTCGCCGAACATCGTCACGCCAGCACCGCATTGTCGTTGAGGCGGGGCACCCTCGGTATGTCCCAAGGCTCCATTTGACACTATTATTTGAGCGCTTATATTCCCAATTGTGGCTCATTATCCATTCACTATATTGGAAAATAAAGTCCGCGAAAACGAGGACTACCCCGCGGTATCCCGACTGTCGGTTACAGAGACTTCCGGCCAGTTCCGGCTAGTTCCGACCTTTGAATTCCAGGAATTCCAGGAGTTCCGACAACGAGAATCAGAGGCGGCGTCATTTTTTATGTTGCGCAGCGGCGACTTAGCTCGTGCCCCCTCGCTCTACAGAGACGTTCCGGATGGTTCCGACCAGTTCCGACCCATGAATATTCTCTTCCAAATCGGCGAAATCGCCTCGCTGCCCAAAATCGCCCGCGCAGAAGTCCTTCAAAGATTTCGCTGGCTGCGCGGTTAAAAGTGTCGACACTTTATTCCAAGCCGCTCCTCGCATGTCCTCCACCCCCAAGCCTGCCGAAGCACAGAATCGCAAAAACCTCGCGGAAGAGGTCACCACCCGCCTGCGCCACGCTATCGTTGGCGGGCAGTTCAAACCGGGAACGCCCCTCGCCGAGCCGGTGCTGGCCGCGCAGTTCGGGGCCAGCCGGGCGCCCATTCGCGAGGCTCTCATTGCCTTGGAGCGCGATGGACTGGTCGAATTCAACGACCGTAGCCGCACCCGCGTGCGCCCGCTCACGGCCAAGGATTTCGAGGAAATCTGCTCCATGCGCATGGCCCTGGAGAGCATGGCCGCGCGCCTCGCCGCCGCGCAATGGAACGACGAAAACACGCGCGCGATCGAGGAAAACATCCAGCGCCAGGAACTCGCGGCCACGCTCGGCGAACTCTCCCACCTCGACGTGGAGATGCACGAATACGTCGTCCGCCTGTCAGGCCACCGCCGCCTGCTGGCCGCCTGGCGGGGCATTCGCTGGCAATTCGAGATGTGCCTCGCCTACACGCATCGCCTGCAGGAGAAACTGGATTTCGAGCCGCGCCAAATCACGGTCGGTTCCCATCGGCTCCTGCTGGCTGCGCTCGCCTCGGGCCAGCCGGCGCATGCGGCGGAAACGATGTCCTCCCACATCGAACGTTCGCTCGAATGGTCGCTCGCGGAATTCCCGGCGGCAGCAGAGTCCAAGCCCAAACTGCGGGGCGCAACCTTGGAGAAGCTATGAAAGCCCGGCTGCTTCTTCTGGCGGTGCTGGTGCTCCCTGTCACCGGTGACGCCGCGGTGTCCGCGCAGGACGCCGCCTTCTTCGACGCGAAGGTGCGCCCGCTCCTCGCCCAGCGCTGCTTCGAGTGCCATTCGCACGACAAGAAGATCAAAGGCGGCCTCGCCCTCGATTCGCGCAGCGGCTGGGAAAAAGGCGGCGACACCGGACCCGCGATCGTCCCCGGCAACCCGGATGAATCGTTGCTCATCAAGGCGATCGGCCATCTTGACAAGGACCTCGCGATGCCGCCCAAGAAAAAGCTGAGTGATGAGGAGATCGCAACGCTCAGCGAGTGGGTGAAAATGGGCGCGCCCGATCCCCGCGAAATCGTCGCGAAAATCGGCGGCATGACCCCGGCGGAAGCCAAAGCCTGGTGGGCCTTTCAACCGCTGCCGGCTCCCAGCGCAGCGCCGCCCACGCCATCCCAAATCGACGACTTCATCGGCGCCCGTCTCCACCAAGCCGGCCTCACCTCCGCGCCGCGCGCCGATCCGCGCACCCTCCTGCGCCGCGTCACTTTCGATCTCACCGGCCTGCCGCCCACGCCGGAAGAAGTCGCCGCGTTCCTCGCCGACGATTCCCCCGATGCCTTCTCGCGCGTGGTCGAGCGCCTGCTCGCTTCGCCGCGCTACGGTGAGCGCTGGGCGCGGCATTGGCTGGACGTCGTCCGCTACACCGATTCGCTCGACACGCGCGGCTTCGGCGGCGAAGGCGACGTCGCCGAGGCCTGGCGCTATCGCGATTGGGTCACGCGCTCCTTCAACGCCGACCTGCCTTACGATCAATTCATCCAGCAGCAGGTCGCCGGGGATTTGCTACTGAAGCAGCCGGGCACACCCTTCGACGCCGGCAAGCTCATCGCCACCGGCATGTACGCGATTGGCAACTGGGGCAACGGCGATGCCGACAAGGAAAAGGCCCACACCGATATCGTCGACGACCAGATCGACGTCACCGGCCGCGCCTTTCTCGGGCTCACGCTGGCCTGCGCCCGCTGCCACGATCACAAGTTCGACCCGATCACCAACGCCGATTACTACGGCCTCGCCGGCTTCTTTTTCAGCAGCCACATCCTCGATCAATTTGCGCCCAAGACTGCCGGTGAAAAAATCATGCGCATCCCGATCCTTTCGCCCGAGGAGCAGGAGCGCCGGCGAGCGGCCATGCAACAGCGCATCGCGGCGATCGACAAGGCGCTCGCGGAAGATCCCACGGACATCACCGCGCTCGAAAAGGAACGGGTCCGCGTGAGCGCTGAAACGAAGACCTTCCCGGCGTGCCATGGTTTGCAGGAAGGCGGCATCCCAAAGACCGCCTATGAAGGATTTCACGATGCGCGCATCCACGTGCGCGGGCGTTACGATCGGCTCGGCGACACCATTCCGCGCCGCTTTCCAGTCATCCTTGCCGGAGAAAAACAAACTCCCATTCAAGAGGGCAGCGGACGCCTCGAACTGGCCCGCTGGCTCTCGAGCCCGCGGAATCCGCTGACCGCGCGCGTGATGGTCAACCGCATCTGGCAGCACCATTTCGGCGAAGGGCTCGCGCGCACGCCGAACAACTTCGGCCGGCTTGGCATCGCGCCTACGCACCCCGAGTTGCTCGACTGGCTCGCCGCGGAATTCATCCGGTCCGGCTGGTCGATCAAGGCCATGCACCGGCTCATCGTCAACTCCGCGACTTATCAGCAGGCCGACACTTCGGCGACCGCGGCCAGCGATCCGGACAATCTTCTTTTCGGCCGGCAGAACCGCCGCCGTCTCGAAGCCGAGTCGTTGCGCGACGCGATGCTCTTCGCCTCCGGCAGCCTCGATCTCAAGGATGGTGGGCCAAGCGTCCGCGATCTCTCGGCCCCGCGCCGCACACTCTACATCAGCACCATCCGCGCGGATCGCGCCACCTACCAGATGCTCTTCGACGCCGCCGATCCCACGGCGATCGTGGAGAAGCGCATCGAATCGACTGTCGCGCCGCAAGCGCTTTGGTTGCTCAATCATCCCTTGGTGCTCGCGCAAGCCCGCGCCCTCGCCACCCGCGCCCTCGCCACCCGCGCCCGCGGCACCGCGAGCGCCGATACCGATCGCGTCCGCTGGCTCTACGAGACCCTCTACAGCCGTCCACCCGCGCCGCAGGAACTCGCGCTCGGCGAACGTGCCGTCTCCGCCGGGGACGACACTGCGTGGGAAGCCTATTGCCAGGTGCTGCTCTGCGCCAACGAGTTCATCTACCTCGACTAACCATGAACCTCCCCGATTTCACTTCCCGCGCGCCGGTTTCCCGGCGGCAAATGCTCGGCCAGTTCGCCAACGGCTTCGGCATGCTCGGCCTGGCGAGCTTGCTCGGGGAAAACGTCTTCGCCACCGAGGCGGCCAATCCGCTGGCGGTCAAAGCGCCGCCGTTTCCCGCGAAAGCGAAACGTGTCATCTTCCTCTTCATGTCCGGCGGCCCGTCGCACGTGGACCTCTTCGACCCGAAACCGAAGCTCGCGGAAATGCAGGGCCAGCCGCTGCCCTTTGAAAAACCCAAGCTCGAGCGCACGAAGACCGGCAACCTGCTCGGCTCGCCGTGGAAATTCGCGCCGCGCGGCCAGTGTGGCACCGAGGTGAGCGAACTGCTGCCGCATATCTCGGGTTGTGTGGATGACATTTGCGTCATCCGCTCGATGGTCGCGGATAACATCAACCACAACGGCGCGTGCCTCCAGATGAACACCGGCGAGCAGGCGTTCT
>NZ_JBDUCX010000071.1:0-28050 GCF_040003245.1 Chthoniobacter sp. | reverse complement strand
GACTCCCGCTGGCCCTACTTCCAAGGTGCGGATCTTTTTTGCCTCCCTACGCACTCCGAGAATTTCGGCCTCGCCGTGCTGGAAGCCTGCCAGGTCGGCACTCCCGCGCTCACCACCACCGAGACGCCATGGGCGGAACAACTCTCCGCTGGTCGCGGTTTCATCGGCCAGCCCACCGTGGACAGCATCCGCCAGGTCCTCGCCGCTTTTTTTCAACAGCCGCGCTGGGACGCCGCCCGGCGAAACGCCCTCTCCGACTGGGCCCACGCCAACTACGACTGGAAAAACCTCGCTCAAAGGTATCTCGCCTTTTACGAAAACATCCTTCGGCCCCTCTAGAAACTGCCACTTGGCAGGCCCCGGAAAATTCCCCTTGCCACCAGCCACAGGCAAGGGCATTTTCCACCCCTCTCGCACGGGGTCTTAGCTCAGTTGGTAGAGCGCCTCAATGGCATTGAGGAGGTCACCGGTTCGAACCCGGTAGGCTCCACTTCCCTGCGATAGAGACGGATAAAGAGGACGGATCCGCTCTTGAATCCTGCAGCGGCGCACGCGCACAATGCGCGCCCACTTCCCCACCCCCTCTCCTCCCATGAAACGCCGCGCCTTCCTGCAAAACACCCTCGCCGCCTGCCTCGGCGCCACCGCCCTTGAGACGACTGCCCACGCCGCGTCAGATACGACCGCCAAAGGCCGCGACCTCTACGAACTCCGCATCTACACCCTCAAGGCCGCGAAAAAGCCGCTGCTCGACGACTATCTTGGCAAAGCCTTCATCCCCGCGCTGAAACGCCTCGGCATTGGCCCCGTCGGTGTCTTCACCGAAAGCGTCGACCCGGAAAAGCTGGCCGTCTACGTCCTTGTCGTTTTCTCGTCCGCCGGGCAATGCGTCACCCTTCCCGCCCGGTTGGCCGCGGATGCGGAGCATCAAAAAGCGGGCGCCGATTATCTGGCCGCCACCGCCGCCGATCCCGTCTACGAGCGCATCCAGAGTTCGCTCCATCTCGCCATCGAGGGCATGCCCAAGCTGGCCAGGCCCGACGCGAGCCAGCCGCACCTGCTCAACCTGCGCATCTACGAGAGCCACAATGAACGCGCCGCCGCCAAGAAGATCGAGATGTTCAATACGCACGAGTTGCCCATCTTCCAGCGCGTGGGCCTGACTCCGGTGTTTTTCGGGCAGACCCTCGTCGGCTCCAGCATGCCCAATCTCACTTACATGCTCGTCTTTCCCGATGACGCAGCCCGCAAGGCGGCCTGGGGGCGCTTCGGCGCGGACGATGACTGGAAGAAGCTCAAGGCCATGCCCGAATACGCCGACAAGGAAATCGTCTCGAAGATCACCAACAAGATCCTGACGCCGGAGAGCTACTCGGAGATTTGATTACTTCCTGAAGCGCTCCGCCCCGCCGCCATTTCGTCCGCTTTCATGAAACGCCTCGCACCTCTTTTCGCCCTGCTCTTGTTTGGTTGCGCCAGCGTTTCCTCGGTCCCCCAGCGCATCGCCTTGCTCCACGTCGGCATGACCCAGCAGGAGGTCACCGGCCTGCTTGGCAAGCCGCGCACAACCAACAGCACGGGCGCCCTGACCGTCTACGATTACTATTTCACCGAATCGCAGGTGGCGCTTTCCTACTACGTGATCATCGGTCGCGACGGACGCGTCCGCTCTTTCGGGCCGAATTGATCCTTTTTCTCTGATCGAATCCCGGGCTGACAAAATTCGCTTGCGCTGGTATACCAGTGGTATTTATATACCCGCCTCCCGCCCCGCTCGATGCCCACCAACCCCCTCCGCGATCAAGCTTACAAGCACATCCACGGCAAACTCCTCGCCGGGGAATTGCCCGCCGGTCATGTCATCTCCGAGCACTCACTCGCCCGCGAGATTGGCATCAGCCGCACCCCGGTGCGGGAAGCCATCCAGCGCCTGGAGCAGGAAGGCGTGCTCGAGCAGGTGCCCCGCTACGGCACCATCGTCCGCCGCCCGGAACGCCGCGACCTGGAGGAACTCTACCAGCTTCGCGAAGCGCTCGAGCCCTACGCCGTCGCCCAAGCCGCCGGCCGACTCAGTCCGGAAGACCTCGTCACCCTCGGCAAGCTCTGCGACGAGATCCGTTCCATCGCCACTTCCCTGAAAAAAGCGCCGCGCGCCGTGCTCAATGCCACGCTCATGCGCCGCGTGCTTTCCGCCGACCTCGGTTTTCACATGGTCCTTCTCCGCGCCTCCGGCAATCGCCGCTTGATGAAAATCATCGCCGATTCACGCGTGCTCACCCGCATCTTTGGCACCCCGCGCCAGGAACACGATCTCGCCATCCTCGAGGAAACCTACCGTTATCATAGCGGGATCCTCGACGCCGTGAAACGCGGGCAAGCCGATCGTGCGCGCCAACTCATGGCCGGGCATATCGGCGCCAGCATGCGCGAAGCGCTCGAGTCCTACGATCACGCGCAAGCCGCGCCGGACACGCGCTCCATCCCCCTCGGCCTGCCCGACGATTTGCTCGCCGATCTCCAACGTATCGAGCGCTCCCCAGCGCAGGCGGCCCGCAAATCCCGCCGCCCCAAAGCCTGACCCCTCCCCAACAAATGAACTCCTCGCGTTTCTTCACGCTCTCCTGCCTCGTCCTCACGTCGCTCCCCAGCCTCGCGCTCGAGCCGCTGCACTACAACAATCCCGGCCTCACCGTTGATCTCAGCGTCGGTCTGTGGGCCGATCCGCTGCCCATGGATTTCGACGGCGACGGGCACCTCGACCTCCTGGTCAATTGCACCGACAAGCCGTACAACGGCCTGTATTTTTTCCGCAACGCCACCGGCGACACCGCCACCAACAAGTTTCCGATTTTTCAACCCGCGCGCCGGATCGGCAAGGCCACCACCAACGTGCAGGTCAGCTATCTGAGCGGCCAGCCGCTGGTCCTCTCCCCCGCCACCACCTATCCCGATTTTTCCCGCACCGGGCTCGACAAGCCGCGGAAGCTCGCGCTGCCCGCCAATGTGCATGCGCAAAATGTCCGTGGCAATTTCTGGAAGTACGTCGACTTCGATGGCGACGGCAAAACCGATCTCGTCGTCGGTGCGGATGATTGGACCGACTACGGCTGGGACAACGCCTACGACGCCGCCGGCAAGTGGACGCACGGCCCCCTGCACGGCTACGTCTACCTGCTCCGCAACAGCGGCACGAACGAACAGCCGGTCTACGAATCGCCGGTCAAGATCCAGGCGGGTGACAAGCCCATCGAAACCTTCGGCTGGCCGTCGCCCAATTTCGCGGACTTCACCGGCAGCGGCAAACTCGACCTCATCTGCGGCGAGTTCCTCGACGGCTTCACCTACTTCGAAAATATCGGCACCCGTACCGCGCCGAAGTACGCCCCGGGCCGCCGCTTGAAAACTCCCGATGGTCAGCCGGTCGCCATGGACCTGGAAATGATCATGCCCACGGCGATGGATTGGAACAAGGACGGCCACATCGATCTCGTCGTCGGCGATGAAGACGGACGCGTCGCCCTCATCGAGAACACCGGCCAGCTCAGCGCCGATCACACCCCGATCTTCCTGCCGCCCCATTACTTCCAGCAGGAAGCCGATCTCGTGAAATTCGGCGCGCTGGTTTCACCAGTCGGTGTCGACTGGGACAGCGATGGCAGTATCGACATCGTCTGCGGCGACAGCGCGGGCTACATCGGCTTCATCAAAAATCTCAGCGCTCCCGGCGTGGAGAGTCCCAAGTGGGCCGCACCGCAATACCTCGAAGCCGATGGCCAGCGCATCCGCATCATGGCCGGTCCGAATGGCAGCATCCAGGGCCCGGCCGAGGCAAAGTGGGGCTACACTACCCTCAGCGTGGCGGATTGGGACGGCGACGGCTTGCCCGACCTCATCGTCAATTCCATCTGGGGCAAGGTCGTGTGGTATCGCAACATCGGCACCCACAAGGCACCCAAGCTCGCCGCCGCGCAACCGATCGAAGTCGAGTGGGACGGCCCGGCGCCGCAGCTCGCCTGGGGCTGGCAGAAGCCGCAGGGCAAGGCGCTCCTCACCCAATGGCGCACCACGCCTTATGCCGTCGATTGGAATCAAGACGGGCTCATCGACCTCGTCATGCTCGACCAGGAAGGCTACCTCGCCTTTTTCGAGCGCGCGAAGCGCGACGGCAAACTCGTGCTGCTCCCGCCCCAGCGCGTCTTCTGCGACGAGCATGACCAGCCCCTGCACTTCGCCACCGGCGTCGCCGGCAAAAGCGGCCGCCGCAAATTCTGCCTCGTCGACTGGGACGGCGATGGCGCGATCGACATCCTGATCAACAGCGGCAATGCCGAATTCTGGAAGCAGACCGGCCAGCGTGACGGCAAATGGATTTTCAAGAACATGGGCAACCTCGACCCGCTCATTCTCGCCGGGCACGACACCAGCCCCACCACCGTCGACTTCAACCACGACGGCATCCCCGACCT
This sequence comes from Chthoniobacter sp., assembly GCF_040003245.1. Classification (NCBI taxonomy): domain Bacteria; kingdom Pseudomonadati; phylum Verrucomicrobiota; class Spartobacteria; order Chthoniobacterales; family Chthoniobacteraceae; genus Chthoniobacter; species Chthoniobacter sp. The sequence continues at coordinate 23,584 of NZ_JBDUCX010000071.1, read as the reverse complement.
GCTCCTCGGCGCCGAAGACGGCCACCTCTACTACCTCAAAAACCCCCGCACGAAATGAAACACCTGCTCCTCTCCCTCCTCGCGGTTCCGGCCTTCGCGGCCGACCTCTCCACCCAACCCGGCTTCGTCAAAGCGGAGTTCATTTACGAGAGCGCACCGTTCCCGAGTTGCCACGCCTCCACCATCGTGCAAACCAAAAGCGGCCTCGCCGCCGCGTGGTTTGGCGGCACGAAGGAAGGTGCGCCCGATGTCGGCATCTGGCTCTCGCGCCAGCGCGACGGCAAATGGAGCGAGCCGGTCGAAGTCGCCACGCGCGTGCTCGACGATGGCCAGCACTTCGCCTGCTTCAACCCCGTCCTCTTCCAACCGCCAAATGCTCCGCTGCTGCTCTTCTACAAGGCGGGCGGCACCCCCGCCGGTTGGACCGGTTTCCTGAAAACCTCCACCGACGAAGGCGCCACCTGGTCGGCCCCCGCGACCATTCCCGACGGCTTCGTCGGCCCCGTGAAAAACAAACCGGTGCTGATGCCCGACGGCTCCATCCTCTGCGGCTCGAGCATGGAGTCGCCGGAGAAACCGAGCAAATGGCGCGTGCAATTCGAGCGCACCGCAGACCTCGGCAAGACGTGGACCAAGACCGAGTTCCTGAATGACGGCCTGGAGATCAGCGCGATCCAGCCGAGCATCCTTTTCCTCGGCGGCGACAAGCTCCTCTCCATCGGTCGCACCCGTCAGTCACGCCTCTTCCGCATCGAGTCCGACGACGCCGGCAAGACTTGGGGCAGGATGACGCTCACCGACCTGCCCAATCCCAACTCCGGCACCGACGCCGTCACCCTCCGCGACGGTCGCCACCTGCTCGTCTACAATCACACGCCCAAAGGCCGCTCCCCACTCAACGTCGCCGTCTCCTCCGACGGTCAGACATGGCAGGCCGCGCTCGTGCTGGAAAATCAGCCCGGCGAATACAGCTATCCCGGCGTGATCCAAACCTCCGACGGCCTCGTCCACATCATCTACACGTGGAAGCGGCAGCGCATCAAACACGTCGTCGTCGATCCTGCCAAACTGGTGGTGGCCCCCATCGTGGATGGCGCATGGCCGTCCACGACAGCGGCCACTCCCGCCGGGAAGTAGCTCTCCAATTTATGCGCGGCATCATTCCTCCGATCATTACTCCGCTGCATTCGCGCGACGAACTCGACGTCGCTGGCTCGAGCGGCTCATCGAACACATCCTCGCCGGCGGGGTGCACGGGCTCTTCGTCCTCGGCACCACCGGGGAAGCACCGAGCCTGAGCTATCGCCTGCGTCGCGAGCTGATCGAGCGCACCTGCCGCCAGGTCGCGGGCCGCGTGCCCGTGCTCGTCGGCATCACCGACACGGCTTTCGTCGAAGCCGTGCACCTCGCCCAGTTCGCCGCCGAGGCCGGCGCGCAGGCCCTCGTGCTCGCGCCGCCCTACTACTTCCCCAACAGCCAGCCGGAGCTGCTCGAATACGTCCAGCACCTCGCGCCCGAACTCCCGCTCCCGCTCTTCCTCTACAACATGCCCACCCACACGAAGACCATCTTCGATGTGGAGACCGTGCGGCGCGCGATGGAGATCTCGAACATCGTCGGCCTCAAGGACAGCTCGGCCAACATGATCTACTTCCACCAGATCGTCGGCCTGCTGCCCGAGCGCCCCGAGTGGTCCTTGCTCATGGGCCCGGAGGAGTTGCTCGCCGAATCCGTGCTCCTCGGCGGCCACGGCGGCGTCTGCGGCGGCGCCAATCTGCAACCCCGCCTTTACGTCGACCTCTACGAAGCCAGCATCGCCCGTGATTTGGACCGCATTCGGACCTTGCACCAGCAAGTCATGCGCACCTCCTCCACGCTCTACCGCGTGGGCCGGCACGGCTCCGCGTTTATCAAAGCCATCAAATGCGCCCTCCATGAACTCGGCGTTTGCGAGGATTTCATGGCCGAACCCTTCCACCGTTTCCGCGAAGAAGAGCGCACCCGCGTCCGCACCGTCCTCACCGATTTGGGAATCGCGCCCGCCACTAGCTAGCAGCGCCGCGAAGTCCCACTTCCTAAATCCTAAATCCTAAATGCCTCTCGCCCTCGGTCTCGACTTCGGCACGGAATCCGTGCGCGCCCTGCTCGTCGATCTGCGCGGACGCGAGCACGCTTCCGCCGTTGCGCACTATCGGCACGGGCAGATCATCGACGCGCTGCCCGGCTCGAAAAAGCCACTGCCGCCGCACTACGCGCTGCAACATCCGCAGGACTGGCTCGATTCCGCCGCGAAGGCCACCCGCAGCGCCCTGCGCTCCGCGAAGGCCGGCGCCGACGATGTCCTCGGTATCGGCGTAGACTTCACCAGTTGCACCATGCTGCCCGCGTTGCGCGATGGCACCCCGCTCTGTCTCGTCGAGCGTTTTGCACGCGAGCCGCTGGCCTGGCCGAAGCTCTGGAAGCACCATGGCGCGCAGGCGCAGACCGATCGCATCAATCAGGTCGCCCGCGAGCGCGGCGAAAAGTTCCTCTCCCGCTATGGCGGCACCATCGGGCTCGAATGGTTCTTTCCCAAGATGCTCGAAACACTGGAACGCGCGCCGCGTGTTTACCAAGCCGCCGAGGTCTGGCTCGAAGCCGGCGATTGGTTTGTCTGGCAACTGATCGGCGGCGACGCCTCCGCGCTGCCCCGCTCCACCTGTCAGGCCGGCTACAAAGGCATGTGGAGTGCGGATGACGGTTACCCCAGCGAAGATTTTCTCCGCGCCGTCCATCCCAAGTTCGCCACCGTCGTCCGCGACAAGATGCCGGGGCGTCTCCTCGCGCCCGGTGTCTCCGCCGGCGGATTGACTCCCGCGATGGCGAAGCGCCTCGGCCTGCGCGAAGGCACACCCGTCAGCGCGGCGGTCATCGATGCGCACGCCGGCGTTCCCGGTGCCGGTGCCGCGGAACCGGGCACCTTCGTCATGGTGCTTGGCACCAGCTCCTGCCACATGCTCAACAGCGTGGAAGAGCGTTTCGTCCCCGGCGTCGCCGGTATCGTGCGCGATGGCATCCTACCCGGATTCGCCGGCTACGAAACCGGCCAGGCCGCCGTCGGCGACGCCTTTGACTGGCTGCGCCGTCTCACCGGCCAGCGCGACTTGCGTCAGCTTTCGCAAGACGCCGCCGCGCTCGCGCCCGGCGCGGATGGCGTGCTCTGCCTCGATTGGCTGAATGGTTGCCGCACCCCGCTCATGGACGGTTCCCTCACCGGCGCGTTCACCGGCCTGACGTTGCGCCACACACCTGCGCATCTCTATCGCGCGTTGCTCGAAGCCTCCGCCTTCGGCGTGCGCTGGATCGTCGATCTCTTGCGGGAACACGGCGTGCCCGTCAATCGCTTCGTCGCCACCGGCGGCCTGCCGCATCACAACCCGCTGGTCGTCGAAGTCTACGCCGACGTCCTCGGCGCGCCCATTACCGTGCATCCCAGCAAACACGGCCCCGCCCTCGGCGCCGCCATCCTCGGCGCCCTCGCCGCCGATGCCTTCCCATCCCCCACCGCCGCCATCCGCGCCATGGCCACCGCGAAGTTCGCCCCGGTCATCAAACCAAAAGCCAAACATCGCGCCGCCTACGAACGCCTCTACTCCGATTATCGCAAACTAGCCGCGCACTTTTCCGCAGCGCCCTCCAGCCCGTCATCCTGAGCCTGCGAAGGACCTCTGATCTCTGCCTTTCCTCACCAGCATGGCAAAAGATGCCAGAGCGATTTCAGAGGTCCTTCGCAAGCTCAGCTCAGGATGACGGCAGTTTTTTCGACTTCCAACCTCTCACCCCATGAAGCCCACCAAACTTCCACCCAAAACCGCCTACCTCATCGCCAGCGGCGATCTCCGTCTCAGCGCCAATCAGGTCTGCTGGCCCGCGCAGCAAAAGATGGAAGCAGCCCTCGCCAAGGCCTTCGCCGCCCAAGGCTGGAAAATCCAGCGCGCCCATCCCATCGATCGCGCAACCGGCCACGGCTTCATCAACTCGCAAAAGATGGGCATGGAAGTCTTCCGCCATCTCGACCCCGACTCCCAGCTCATCGTCGCCGAGGCGGTGTGGCAATATTCCCATCACGTCCTCGCCGGCCTCACCACGCACCGCGGCCCGATCCTCACCGTCGCAAATTGGAGCGGCATGTGGCCCGGCCTCGTCGGCCTGCTCAATCTCAACGCCTCGCTCACCAAAGCCGGCGTGCGCTACTCCACATTGTGGAGCGAAACCTTCGCCGACGCCTTCTTCCGGGACGGCCTCGCGGAATGGCTCACCACCGGCAACGTCACCCACGACCAATCCCATGTCCGCGATCTCGCGCTGCTCAAGCTGCCCGCGGAAGACGAGCGCCTCGGCCGCGACTTCGGCCGCCGGCTGCGCCGGGAAAAAGCCATCCTCGGCGTCTTCGATGAAGGCTGCATGGGCATGTTCAACGCCATCATCCCCGACGAATTGCTCCACCCCACCGGCCTCTTCAAGGAACGCCTCAGCCAGTCCACGCTCTACGCCGCGATGCGCACGGTCAGCGACGCCGAAGCCGACAAGGTCATCGCCTGGCTGATGAAGCGCGGCCTGCAATTCAAGTTCGGACCGAACGAAGAAACCGACCTCACCGAGGCCCAGGTGCGACAGCAGGCGAAGATGTATATCGCCGCTGTGCGCATCGCGGATGAATTCGGCTGCGCCGCCATCGGCATCCAATATCAGCAAGGCCTCAAGGACCTCGCCCCCGCCAGCGACCTCGTCGAAGGCATGCTCAACAACGTCGACCGCCCGCCCGTCTTCACTCACGACGGCCAACGCGAACTCTTCCAAGGCGAAGCGCTGCCGCACTTCAACGAGGTCGACGAATGCGCCGGCCTCGACGGCCTCGTGACCTATCGCCTGTGGCGCGAGCTCGGCATGGCCCCGGAGAACACCCTGCACGATCTGCGCTGGGGCGGAGACTTCGACGGCGAGTACGTCTGGGTCCTCCTCATCAGCGGCGCCGCGCCGCCCGCCCATTTCATCGGCGGATGGAAAGGCGCGAGCAGCGAACGCCAGCCGCCGATGTATTTCCGCCTTGGCGGCGGCACGCTCAAGGGCGTGAGCAAACCCGGCCACATCGTCTGGAGCCGTGTCTATATTAGCGGAGGCAGGCTCCACGCTGACCTCGGCGTCGCCGAAGTGGTCAAATTGCCCGAAGCCGAAACCGCCCGCCGCTGGCGCGAAACCACGCCGCAATGGCCGATCATGCACGCCGTGTTCAAGGGCGTGAGCCGCGACCAGATGATGGCCCGCCACAAGTCGAACCACATCCAGGTCGTCTACGCGCCGAACGAAAAGCAGGCCCACCGCGCCACCCGCATCAAAGCCGCCGCCCTCGCCGAACTCGGCCTCGAAGTCCATCTTTGCGGCGACGTGCGGCTGGGCGGGTAGGGTGGGTATTCACGCTGGAGGCTGTGAAATAAGCCGCTCCCTCCTTTATGTCATTCTGAGCGGAGTGTAACGCAGTCGAAGAACCCCGTCGCTCTACCAGCGATACGGCTGGTTGTGCGACGGGATCCTTCGACTTCGCTCAGGATGACATAAAGGAGGGAGCGTGGTCTCTTGAACTGGGATCCCAACTGCTAAGTTTACCGGTATGCCGCCGATGCTATAGTGAAGGTGTGCCAGAGGAGGGCACTGCGGATTTCGGAGTGGGACGGACAGGCATTTCGACAACGACAAGCAATATGAGTTTTCCTTATTCCAACGACGATTCATCACCCGTCCGGCGGGCTTGGCAGCCCGGCAGTCGCCTTCAATCGCACCCAGTCGTGCCTAATCGTGCCGGATTTTTTCTCCAGCGCTCCCCAATCCGACGCAATTCGGCTCAAGGCGAATCAAGCCCAATCAAGGTAAATCAAGCCTGCCAAATTTTCCCAAACCCGTCGTTCCGCGCAAAAGTCCCGGTGGCTCAATCCCACTGGGCTCCCACTCGGCTCCCACCCGCGTTTACTCTGGGAATCCCACCGGATCCCACTCGATCCCACCCGTAAATTTTGCCGTGCTCCTCTCCCCTCGCCTATCTGTAGGCCCACCCGGAAATCCCTTTGCAGCCTCCCACCACCGCGCCTAGGCTCCCCGCCCCTATGATTGATCTCGCCACACTTCCCGATGCCCACGGCCATTTTGGGCCCTACGGTGGAATGTTTGTGCCGGAGACGCTGATGACCGCCCTCAACGAGCTCACGGAGGAATACTCCAAGGCCCGCCAGGACGCGACCTTTCAGCGTGAACTCTCGTGGCTCCTCCAGGAATACGCCGGGCGCCCCACCCCGCTCTATTTCGCCGAGCGGCTCACCCGCGAACTCGGCGGGGCGAAGATTTACCTGAAGCGCGAAGACCTCCTCCACACCGGCGCGCACAAGATCAACAACGCCCTCGGCCAGATCCTGCTCGCCCAGCGCATGGGCAAGAAGCGCATCATCGCCGAGACCGGCGCCGGCCAGCATGGCGTAGCCACCGCCACCGTCGCCGCGCGCGCGGGACTGGAATGCGTTATCTATATGGGCGCGGTCGATGCCCAGCGCCAGGCGCTCAATGTCGCCCGCATGAAATTTCTGGGCGCCAAGGTCGTCGAGGTCACCGCCGGACAGCAGACGCTGAAGGAAGCGATCAATGAAGCGATGCGCGATTGGGTGACCAACGTGCGCACCACCCATTACATCCTCGGCAGCGCGCTCGGCTCGCATCCTTATCCCATGATGGTCCGCGATTTTCACCGCGTGATCGGCGACGAAGCGCGCCAGCAGGTCCTCGCCCGCGAAGGCCGCCTGCCCGATCTGCTCGTCGCTTGTGTCGGCGGCGGCTCGAACGCCATCGGCCTCTTCTGGCCTTTCCTCAACGACGCCGAAGTCCGGATGATCGGGGTCGAAGCCGGTGGCCGCGGCATTCGCAATGGCGACCACGCCGCGCGTTTCCAAGGCGGCAAGCTCGGCGTGCTCCAGGGCACGAAGACCTACCTGCTCGCCGACGACGACGGCCAGATCCAGCTCACCCACTCCGTTTCCGCGGGTCTCGATTACGCGGCCATCGGGCCGGAACACGCCTACCTGCGCGACCTCGGCCGGGTCGATTACGCCTTCGCCACCGATGACGAGGCGCTCGATGCGTTCCAGAAGCTGTCGCGCATCGAGGGCATCATCCCCGCGCTGGAATCCTCGCACGCCATCGCCCATGTCCTGAAAGTCGCGCCGGCCATGCCGAAGGAAGACATCATCATCGCCAACCTCTCCGGTCGCGGAGACAAGGACGTGGCCCAGGCCGCCGAATATCTGCTGAAGTAGCCGCCCCGGGGGTATGGAATCGACCTTCGCTCCACCTCCCGCCACCGACTTTTCTCCGGGGCCGGACGCGCTGACGCCCGAGCCCGCTCCGGCCGCGGCGGCCGATACCATCAGCGTCATCCCAGCGCAGATCGCGGAGCAAATCACGATCGGTCCCGTCGCCGCGTGGGTCATCGAGCGGCCGCTCGATGATGCCGCGCGCCAGCACAAGGGCTCCAATCCGGTGCTGCTCCTCGATGGCCAGCACGATGCCGGGCGGCAGGAAAGCTATGTGCGCCGGGTCACGCGCCTCGACACCATCAGCGCCGTTCACCAGGCGAGCCAGTGGCGCCTCGATTTCGATCCCGCAACGCAACGGATCACGATCCATTCGCTCCTCGTGCGCCGGGGCGACCACTCCGTCGACAATGCCCAACCGGATCGTTTGCGCGTGCTCCAGCGGGAGTCGGGCCTGGAATCCTTGATCCTGCATGGCCGGCTCACGATCGTCGTGATCCTGGAGGATGTGCGCGCCGGCGATATCCTCGACGCCAGCTACACGGTCCATTCCCAAGAGCGGATTTTCCCCGAACACTTCTGCCGGCTCACCTCCGTTCTCTCCTGCGCGCTGCGCGATTTCCATTGGCGCGTCTGCTTTCCCACCGGCCGTGCGATGCGGTGGAAGAGCAACGATCCGAAATTGACGCCGGCGATTCGCGAGGAGCAAGGCGCGACCGAGTGGTCCTGGCACCTGGAAAATCTGCCGGGCAGCGAACCGGAGCCCAATGTCCCCGGCTGGCATTTTGAAAACCCGTGGATCCAGGTCGCGGACTTTGCCTCCTGGGCGGAAGTGGCCTCGGGATTGGTCGCCGCCTGGCCGGAAGAACTGCAACACCCCGAAGTCCTCCGCCTGATCGCGTCGATCACCTCCGAGGCGGCCACCCCGGCGCTGCGCGCGGAGCGCGTGCTCACGTTTCTCCAGGATGAGATCCGTTACTTGAGCGTCGATACCGAGCTGGGCGGCCAGATTCCGGCCTCCCCAGGCGTGGTCCTCAAGCGCGGCTTCGGCGATTGCAAAGACAAGTCCTTCCTCGCCGCGCATCTGCTGCGGCTGCTCGGCATCCCGACGCGTCCCGTCCTGGTGGATACGGAGCTCCACCAATCCGTCGGCGACTATCTGCCCATGCCGGGCGCGTTCAACCACGTGATCGTCGAGTACGAGGTCGACGGCCGCCGCCGCTGGATCGATGTGACGCTGCCCTACCAGGGCGGTTCGGTCCTGTCGCGTCCGACCGCGCAATTCAAACTCGGCCTGCCGCTCGGCCCCGGGGTGGAAGACCTGGAGCCGATTCCCAGCGATGAATCGAACGATGGCCTGGAATTGCGGGAGACTTTTTTCCTCGATACCAGCGGACGCGCCTCGAGCCTGCGCGTGCAAGTCACCGCCACGGGACGCGAAGCGGAAAAATGGCGCCGCAGCCTCGCGCACGATGGCGTGGAAGCTTTCGCCCGCCAGCGGGAACTGTTTTACCAGCAGCTCTTCGCCGGCACGCAACGCGTCGGCAAGCTCGAGTGGCAGGACGACCGCGCGCACAATGAACTGGTGCTCGCCGAGGCCTTCGATCTGCGCGACGTCCTCTTTCCTACGCCCGACGGGAAATTCTTCCTCTTCCGGTTTCGCGCGCACGCCATCCAGTCGGTCCTCGGCTTTTTTGAATCCGGCAAGCGCCGGCACCCGTGGGAAATGCGCTTTCCCTGCCGCATCCGCCATATCATCGAGATGGACTCCTCCGGTCTGTCGCAAAACCTCGGCCGCAATGCCCATGTCGAGGCCAAAGCCTTTCGCTTCTCCTGCCATCTCGAGCAGCGCTCCGGCATGTCGTCCGTCACCTACCGCGTCCAGGTCCTCGCCGACCACGTGCCGGCGAAAGAATTCGAAGAGCACAAGGAAAAGGTGCGCGAGGTGTGGCCGCTCACCATCGTGATGGGACAGTTGCCACGCGGCTCGACGGTCCCGTGGAGGAATCGTGCGCCGGAAAACCTGCTCCCTCGAAGAATCCCTCGCGCCGCCCCGCCGTCCCTCGCGCAACCGTCCGGCACGGCGGAACCGGGCTCGCGCGCCGCGACCGATCCGGCTCCGGTCCCGTCTGGGGAGGTGGCGCCGCCGCTGGCTTCGAGGGCCTCCCTGGAAAAGGGCAGCGTGGTTCCCCGGCGCGACAAGCTCGCTCCCGCGAGGTTTCCGGCCGCGGTTCTCGAGCGGGGTGACGTCAAACGGCCCAATCCCCTGCCACCTCCGCGGCCTTCCGGACCGCCGCCCCTGCCGACCGCGCCGCCTCCCTTGGATCGCTCGATGCTGTCGCGCGGTCCTCGCCGGCCGCGCAGCCAGCGCCGTCAGCGGCGCCAGCGGCAGCATCTCTACTTTTTGATCGCGATCGCGATTGGCACCGCGCTCCTCCTTTTCATGGTCTACTTCCTCTTATCGTAAAGTGAGCTTCCTATCCGCCGCGGTTCGCCGTTAAACAAAGCCTATGAGAAGCATGACCGGCTATGGCCGGGGACAAAGCGCGCAAAACGGCAGCAAGATCAGCGTCGAATTGAATTCCGTAAACCGGAAGCAGAGCGACGTGGTCGTGACGCTGCCCCGCGAACTCACCGAACTGGAGCCGCGCGTGCGCGATGTCATCAACGCCGAGGTCTCGCGCGGCCGGCTGAACGTGGTCATCGCCGCGCATCACGCCAATGGGGCGTCGCCCGCCGTGGCGCTGGATACGAACCTCGCCCGCACCTATTACCGCGCGATGGTCGAGTTGCAGAAGGAGCTGAATGCCGCCGGCGAGGTCAATATCGACACCGTCCTGCGCGCCCCCGGCGTCTTGCGCGCCCCCGAGGAGAAAGTTTCCGTCGACGACATGTGGCCGCCCGTCGAGAGCGCGCTCAAGGAGGCGCTCGCCGACCTCGTGAAGATGCGCGAGCGCGAAGGCAAACATCTCGCCAAGGACCTGATCCACCGGCTCAAGACCGTCCGCGGCTGCGTGCGCAAGGTCCGTCTCCTCCAGCCGGGCGTGCTCAAGCGCCACCGCCAGTCGCTCCACGAACGCATCCAGAAAGCCGGCATCGAACTGCCAATCGACGACGAGCGGCTGATGAAGGAAGTGATCTTCTTCGCCGACAAGTCGGACATTTCCGAGGAGATGACCCGCCTCGAAAGCCACTTCGCCCAGTTTGCCCATCACTTGCGCAAGAATGAACCCGTCGGGCGCACCCTCGAGTTCATGTGCCAGGAAATCGGGCGCGAGTTCAACACGCTCGGCGCCAAGGCCAACGACGTGGAGATCTCCCAGCTCGTCGTCACCTGCAAGGCGGAGATGGAAAAGATCCGCGAACAGATCCAGAACATTGAATAACGACCAACCCCACTCCACAGAAAGCGCCGGTGTCGCGCCGCGGGAATTCCGGCGTCTCGGCATCCTCTTCGTCGTCTCGGCGCCCTCGGGCGCGGGCAAGAGCACGGTGCTGAACGCCCTGCGCCAGACCCCGGACTTCGCTTATTCGGTTTCCTACACCACGCGCGCCCCGCGACCCGGTGAAGTCCATGGTGAGGACTACCTTTTCGTGAGTATGGAGGAGTTTCAGCAACGGCTCGCCGGCGGGGAGTTCCTCGAGTACGCGGAGGTCCACGGCAACTACTACGGCACGCTGCGCAGCGTGGTCGTCGAGCAATTGCACGACGGCGTGGACGTGCTGATCGACATCGACGTGCAGGGTGCGCGGCAGATCCGCGCCGACCAAAACTCCGCGATCCGGGATGCCGTGGCCGACATCTTCATCATGCCGCCCAGTCTCGACGAATTGCGCCGCCGCCTGAACAAACGGGGCACCGAAACGCCGGAACAGATCGAAATCCGCCTGCACAACGCCGCCACGGAGATGGAAGCGTGGCGCGACTACCGTTACACCATCATCAGCGGCTCCATCGAGGAGGACCTGCAGAAGTTCCGCAACATCATGCGGGCCGAGCGCTATCTCACCCACCGCATGGTGCTTCTCCCATGAGCGCGCCGGTCATCATTGTCGGCGTCAGCGGCTCGATCGCGGCCTACAAGGCGGCCGATCTGGTGAGCAAACTCGGCAAGCGCGGCTTCGAGGTGCATGTCGTCATGACACACGGCGCGCAGGAGTTCATCACCCCGCTCACCTTCCAGACGCTCTCGAAGAATCCCGTCGTCACGAGTGTGTTTAGCGGGAAGGAAGGCTGGAAACCCGGCCACATCGACCTCGCCGACCGCGCGAATCTGCTGCTCGTCGCACCCGCCACCGCGAACATCATCGCCGAGCTCGCGCACGGCCTCGCGGGCAATCCCATCGGCGAGATCGCGCTCGCCACGCTCGCGCCCGTGCTCATCGCGCCGGCGATGAATGGCAAGATGTGGCTGCACGCGGCGACGCAGGACAACGTGAAATTGCTCCGCGCGCGCGGCGTGGAATTCATCGGACCCGAGGAAGGTTTGCTCGCGTGCGGGTACGAAGGACTCGGTCGTTTGTGGAATGTCGACGACATCGTCGAGCGCGTCGCGGTGCTGCTCGCGCAAAAAAAATAACGAAATATTTTCTGCGCGAAAAACGCGCGCGATCATCGCGCGACGATCGCGCAAAAATATTTCACGCGATGTTTGCGAAGCCGCATAAACAAAAGCATCGCGCGTGATGCGTGCCGAACATCACGAAATATTCGTGAGTGATTTTGGGCGCAAACGTCGCGCGCGAAACGATAAATTCCGCGACCGCGCAAGAAAAAATTCGTTGACGCTTGGCAACAACTTCATTACCCACACACCCAACGCACCGAGTGATGACCCACATCAACAACACTCAAAAAATTTTTGCGACCCGCATCTGCGGATTGAAAGGGGGGATTTATAATGGCGACTAAGAAAAAAGCAGCTCCTAAGAAACTGGCAGCCAAGAAACCGGCCAAGAAAGCCGTAGCGAAGAAGGCACCAGCTAAGAAGAAGAAGAAGTAAGCAGTCCCCTGCCACTTGAACGAACGGGAGGAGAATTCATTTCTCCTCCCGTTTCGTTTTGTGGAGAATCCCCGGCTCCACTTTGTCCATGTCCACATCCCACTATCTTGAAACTGCGGTCAGCGCCGCACAGGCCGCCGGTGAATTTCTGCGCAGCCATTTTGGCTCGGTCCTCGAGGTTAACGAATTCGCCGCCCACGATATCAAGCTCGAGCTCGACGTCCGCTCGCAGGAGTTGATCACCGGCATTTTGCTCGGGCGCTTCCCCGATCACGCCATCTATGGTGAGGAGGGCATCGCCGGCAACCAGGCGAGCGACTTCCAATGGATCGTCGACCCCATCGACGGCACGGTAAACTACTTCTACGGCATCCCCCACTTCTGCATCTCCATCGCCCTCCGCGAGCGCGGCGAGATCATCGTCGGCGTCATCTACGACCCGCAACGCGACGAACTCTGGCAGGTCGAGCGCGGCGGCATCCCCACTCTCAACGGTAAACCGATCCGTGTGAGCACCCGGGAAAAGCTCAGCGATGCCGTGCTCTCCATCGGCTTTGCCAAATCGAAGGCGACCATCGCCGCGGGCCTGCCCCTGCTCGACTACTTCGTCAGCCGCGCGCGCAAGTGCCGCCTTATGGGCAGCGCGGCCCTCGACCTCGCCTATGTGGCCTGCGGACGGCTCGATGCCTATATCGAATCGAGCGTGAGCCTGTGGGACGTCGCTGCCGGCAAGTTGCTCGTCGAAGCCGCGGGCGGAAGTTTCCAGATGGAACCGCGTACGGACAATCCCGACAAGATCAGCGTGCGCGCCTCCAGCGGCCGCCTCGACCTGGAGGTGCGGCCATGACGCTCTCCGGCATTGGTTACGATGTCCATCAATTGGTCGAGGGCCGCGCCCTGATTCTCGGCGGCGTGGAAATCCCGCACACCCACGGTCTCGATGGCCACAGCGACGCCGATGTGCTCGCGCACGCCATCGCCGACGCTGTGCTCGGCGCGATCGGCGAGCGCGACATCGGCTTTCACTTTCCTAACACCGACCAATCCATTCGCGGCATCAGCAGCCTGGAGATCCTGCGCAAGGTCGCGAGCCTCGTGGTGGAGAAAGGCGGGCGGATCATCAATATCGACGCCACGCTCGTCGCCGAGGCGCCGAAGATCAGCCCGCACGTGGCGGAGATGCGCAGCAATCTCGCCACGGCTCTCGGGCTCGACCCGAAGCGTGTCGGCGTGAAAGCCACGACGAATGAGCGCATGGGCTTCCTCGGCCGCGGCGAAGGCATCGCCGCACTTGCGGTGGCCAGCGTCGAAGCGCCGGAGTAAAGAGCAGCATGGCCATCCGCCTCTTCAATACCTACTCGCGGCAGTTGGAGGAGTTCACGCCGCTCGATACCGCCAGCCGGGGCGTGAAGATGTACACCTGCGGCCCCACGGTCTATAACCACGCGCACATCGGTAATTTTCGGGCGTATCTGTTCGAGGATTTGCTCCAGCGGCATCTCGAGGCCCGCGGCTACGCGGTCGAGCGCGTGATGAATCTCACCGACGTGGACGACAAGACGATCCGCGGCGCGCGCACTGCCGGCCAGCGCCTCGCGGATTTCACCGCCATCTACAAGGATGCCTTCTTCCAGGACCTCGACACGCTGCGCATCAAGCGCGCGCAACATTTCCCGGCAGCGACGGAACCGCAGTACATCGAGCGCATGATCGCGATGATTCAGCAGCTCGAGTCGCTGGGCATCGCCTACCAGGCCGATGACCGCAGCGTTTACTTCCGCCTCTCGAAATTCCCGGACTATGGCAAGCTCGCGCACCTCAATCTCGACGAGTTGCGCCCCACCGGCCGCATCGCGAATGACGAGTACGAGAAGGAAAGCATCGGCGACTTTGCGCTCTGGAAGGCGTGGGACGAAGCCGACGGCGATGTGGCGTGGGATTCGCCCTGGGGGCGCGGCCGGCCGGGCTGGCACATCGAGTGCAGCGCCATGGCCACCGCACTGCTCGGCCCGGAAATCGATATCCACTGCGGCGGCGTGGACAATATCTTCCCGCACCATGAAGCGGAGATCGCCCAGAGCGAATGCTGCACGGGGAAGAAATTCGTCCGCTACTGGCTGCACTGCGCGCACCTGATGGTGGACGGGCAGAAGATGTCGAAGAAGCTCGGCAACTTCTACACCCTGCGTGACCTGATTGAAAAAGGCTTCACCGGCCGCGAGGCGCGCTACGCCCTCCTGACGGTGAACTACCGCCTGCCGCTGAACTTCACCATTCCCGGCATGGAGTCCGCACGGGCCGCGCTCAAACGCATCGACGAATGGGTGGATCGCATCACCGCCCAGGCAGGCAGTGCCTCTCCCGCAGCGACGCCGTTGTCCACGTTCGCGGAAAAATTCTTCGCCGCCCTCGACGAAGACCTGAACATCTCCGGCGCGCTCGGCCCCCTTTTCGACCTGATTCGCGAGAGCAACGCCGCGCTCGACCGTGGCGATCTGGCCCCGGCGCACGCCGCACAATTGCTCGCGGACTGGCGGCAGATCGACAGTGTGCTCGGCTTTGAGCGCGAAGCGGCCGCCATTCCGGCGGAAGTGCTGGCCCTGGTCGAGGAGCGCCAGCAAGCCCGCGCCAGCAAGGAGTGGAAGAAGAGCGACGAACTTCGTGATGCCATCCTCGCGCTCGGCTGGATGGTGAAAGACACCAAGGACGGCCCCAAACTCACGCCCCGCTGATCGCGAATTCCGACAGAAGGCGACATTTCAGGATTCCCTGCCCGCGACGAATGGACTTTAACTGGCAACGATGACTTTCTCCCCTGGCGATTATCTCGACCTGAATCACACCGAGCACCGCATGCTCTTCGAGAATTCGGTGAATGCGTGGGACGCGCTCAAGCAGATCACCAGCTACCTGCAATTCCGCCTCAAGCCGGCGATCCAGGGCCGATTGGTAGGCAAACCGTTCATCAGTGGCGCCGTCTTCATCGGCAAGGGCACGGTCATCGAGCAAGGCGCGATGATTAAGGGACCGGCGTGGATCGGCGAGGGGTGCGAGATTCGCAACGGCTGCTACATCCGGGAAAATGTCATCGTCGGCTCCGGTTGCGTGCTCGGCAATTCCTGCGAGTTCAAGAACTCGATCATCTTCGACGAGGCCCAGGTGCCGCACTTCAACTACGTCGGCGACTCGATCATCGGCTATCGCGGGCACCTCGGCGCGGGAGTCATTCTCTCCAACGTGAAGCTCGACCACGGTGAGATCATCGTGCCGACCGCCGATGGGCTGGTGCCAACGGGCTTGAAGAAATTCGGCGCGATCATCGGCGACCGGGCGGAAATCGGCTGCAATTCCGTCATCAATCCCGGCTCGATCATCGGGCGGAACTCCGTGCTCTACCCCGGTACGGTCTGGCGGGGCGTCGTCCCGGCGAACAGTATCGTCAAGACGAAGCAGGAGCATCAGATTATGGCGCGGCGCGATTGAGCCTTGCGCGATGGCAGGTCTTTTGGAACCTTGCCCGCCCCTATGCCCAGCCCCACCACCACGACACCCCCCGCCGACACCGGATTTGACCCGGGCGTTTTCTGGATTCAGCACAAGAGCAAGATCATGCTCTTCGTCGGGCTGTTTGTCGTCGCCCTCGCCGCCTACGCCATTTCCGAATACGTGCACGACAAGCGCAACACGTCCGCCCAGACGCTCTACGCGAACGCTCATTCCGCGGACGACTTTCGCAAGGTGATCGCCGAATACCCCGGCTCCAACCCCGCTGGAGATGCTCATTTAATGCTGGCGGAGAAGCTGCGCGCGGAAGGAAAAATCGACGAGTCCTCTGCGATCCTGCACACCTTCATCGAGAAGTATCCCGAGCATCCCTTGCTCAGCGGTGCGTGGACCAGCCTGGCCATCAATCTCGAAGCCCAGGGCAAAGTGGATGAGGCGATGAGCACCTACCAAAAAGTCACGACGACCTTCGCCAACACCTTCAGCGCTCCCCTCGCTCTCACCAGCCAGGCCCGCTTGCTCGCCCAGAAAGGCAAGACCGAGGAAGCCCGGCGCATCTATGAGCAAGTGATGGCGCAGTATCAGGACAACTTCGCCGCGCAACAGGCCGCGCAGGAACTGCGCAAGCTGAAGAAGTAAGGCGGCCCGCGATCAAGCCGGACCGAGGCCGAGCGACTCGTCGCCGAACAGGCCGGGGTGGTCCTCCCCCGCGCCGAGCAAATCGGGCTGCGTGAGCTCTTGCTGGCCGATGAAAAGCTCCCCGCTGAAGATGCCACCACGCTCGATATTGATCGCTTTCGCGTAGACCACTCCCTCGAGCGCGCCGCCTTTGGTGATCGTCACGCACGTCTCGCACATGATCCGGGCGGAAATCTTGCCGTGGATCTCCGCGGAATGCACTTTGACCGGCCGGACGAATTCCACGTCCGCCCGTTTCACGACCACCAGTTGATGCGTTTCGACGCTGCCCAGCAATTTGCCGTGCATCTTCACCGAGACCGTCCCGGTGCAGAAGAGGTTGCCGCGCAATTTCCCCTCGAGGTAAGCCGAGCCGCACGCCACCTTCGAGCTGGTAATCTCCCCCTTCGAGGTCACAAGGACTTCACCCTGCGTCTGGATACTTCGCCCGAACGGCCCGCTGATCTTGAAATCCCTTAGATCGATGTACGAACCACACCCTGGGCAGATGCTCGACTGGGCCGAAGTGCTGACCCGTTGCCGGTGTCCGCAACTGAAGCAGCAGATGTCCCGGATCTTCTCGCCCGACACCAGCTTCGAAAGCTTGTCGAAGATCGACGGCGTCTTGAGGGCCGCAGCCTCCTTGGCCAGCGACTTCTCGATGCTGTAGTGCTGGCCGCACTTCCGGCAGAAAGTCGACTTGGCGTAAGCAGACTCGAGCTGACTGAAGCCGCAATGCGGGCAATCAGCACTGATTTTTTCGGGTTGCTTCGGTGTATTTGGACTGGCCACAGAGGGCCGCGATTACCGGGCGGGAGCGGGTTGCGGCGCCGGCGGGCGCGCTTCCGATTGCTTGATGGCGCCTTTGACCGGAGTGACTTCCGATTTGCCAACAAACGTTGCTCCGTCCTCGATCACCAGGCGCGCCGCTTTCAAGTCGCCTTGCAGCACGGCACGACCCTTGAGTTCGCAGCGCTCTTCCACGGTGATGTTGCCATGCACCTTGCCCAGCACGGTCACGGACTTCGTCTTGATCTCTCCGCGGATCTCGGCGTTTTCGCCGACGGTCAGCACGCCCGCAGAGGTGATCTCGCCTTCGACTTTGCCGTCGATGACGAGTTCGTTTTGAAATTTGATCGATCCCTTGATTTCCACGTCGGCGGAAAGAAGGTTTTTGCCAGTGATTGGTTCAGCCATGAGATTTGGTTTCGGTAGTAGTGGTGCGGGTGCGGGTGCTAATGGAGGCGGTACGTCGGCTCCGGGCTGTTCAGCCTCTTCGGAACCTTTCGCTTCGCCCGAGCGGAGTCGGTTAAACACGGGCGACTATTCTGCGCCCGCATTTCGGTGTCAAGGGTTTGCTCATTAGACTTGATCAAGGAGGCGTGAGATTCTGGCCGCACGCCAATTCCTCCGCCGGATAGGTCCATATCTCGCTCAGCGTCGGGTGGTAGTGTGGGATGCGTGCCAGGTCGGTCGCTTTCGCCCGGAAATACATGGCAACGACGATTTCATGGATCAATTCCGAGGCGCTCGGCCCCACACAGGAGGCCCCGAGGATCTCCCGGGTGTCCTTGTCGGCAATCAACTTCACGAATCCGTAGGTGGAGCCATGGACCATGGATTTGCCATGGTCGCTGAAGGGGTATTTCGCAATCACGATATCGTGTTTTTCCCGTGCCGCCGCTTCCGACAAGCCGACGGCGGCGACCTGCGGTTCAGTAAAAACGGCGAACAACGCCAGCCGGTAGTCGCTCTCCTCGAGCGCACTGTCGAGGCGATGCAGGGTGCGGGCGGCGTTGCGCGCGGCGATTTCCGCTTGGAGAATGGCGCTGTGGACGACCTCGAACGGCCCACAGACGTCGCCTGCCGCGAAGATGTGGTCCGGTCCGCAGCGCTGATGGAGATCAGCGACGATCGAGCGGTGGCTCGTGGTGACGCCGGCGTTGGCGAGTTGCAGCTTGCCGATCGCCGGTTCGCGGCCAAGCGCGTAGATGATTTCCTCGGCCTCCACCCCGCGCTCTGTCCCGGCGTGGGTGAAATGCACGCGCTTCCCCACGCCGCCACGTTCGACGCGGAGCAGTTTCGTGTTCCGGACGATCTCAATGCCGCGATGCTCCAGCGCTTCAGTCAATGCGCCAGCCACATCCGCATCCGTCTCCTTCAAGATCTGCTCGCTGCGCTGGATCACCGTCACTCGCGAGCCGACTCCGGCGTAAAAGCTCGCCAGTTCCAGCGCGATCGCGCCGCCACCGAGGACCACGACGGAAGCGGGGATGTGTTCGTTGTCGAGCATGTCATCGCTCGTCCAGTATCCGGTTTCCTTCAGTCCCGGCACTTCGTGCATCTGCACCTGCGAACCCGTGGCGATGAGAAACGCCTGCGCCGTCACGGTGCGTGTGCCGCCATCGAGCAGGCGCACTTCGAGGGTATGCGCATCCACAAACGCCGCCATCCCCCGAATGAAATCGAACTTGCCGCTCTCGAGTTGCTCCCGCCGATACTCCATGAATTCGCTGACGAACTTGCGCTTTCGCTGGCGAATCGCCGTGCCGTCCGCACCTTGGTACTCCGCCCGCAGCCCAAACTCGCCTGCCCGGCGAATGTCCTCCGCCCGATGCCCGCTCTCGAGCAGCGTCTTGCTCGGCATGCAACCCCGCAGGATGCACAAGCCTCCGATCTCACGCCCGCCTTCGATCACCGCCGTCTTCAGACCCAAGCCAGCCGCTGTCGCGGCGCCGGCATACCCCGCGCTGCCGCCGCCGATCACCACGAAATCAAAATCTGGTTCACTCATGGCGGCAATATAGCATCGTCGACCTCATAAAGGCGATAGAAGCGCAATCCATCCCGGCGCACCGCCGCCCGGCCAGTCCATTCGACGAGGAAATCGGGCGCATCCTCCGGGTGATCCGAGAGCGTCGTGGCCAGCGGTGTCTCTGGCACCGCTATTCCCAGCAAGTCGCGCGACGTCTCGATCTCCCGCGATGCATCATCCGCCAGCACCCAGTGGACCGGCCGTTTCCGCAAAATGGCGGCCGCCGAAACGGGATCGCTGCTCAAAAAGAAGCGCGCGGTATCGACGATGCCTGGGAGACTTTCGTGCGAACTACCCGCCACCCCCGACTGCCGCGACCAGTAAGCGATCTCGGGCGAGAGCCACCACGACGCGAGAAACGGCCCTTCCTCCTTGCCGATCGCGTCCTCCGCCAGGCCGCGCAGCGCGACCAATTCCGCCTGCTTCATGGTGCGCTGGTCCTGCGCCAGGTCATCGAGAAACAAGCGCGCATCCCAAGCCTGCAAGATCGGCCACCAGCCTACCACGAAAAACAACCACGCCGCCCAACCACGCCGCAATGCCTGCATCTGCCAGGGCAAGGTCCACGCAAAGACAATTCCCAGGAAGTAACCCCAGCGTGCCTGCCAGAGCGTCAGCAGCGTCACCACCAACAGCATGACCAACAGGGGCAGCGCCCGCCGATCCTGTCGCCACGCGAGGAACAGCAAGACGAGGCTGGCAACGATCCACCATCCCACCCAATCGAAAAGCTGCACCGGACGCAGATGCGACAGCTCTCCGATCTGGTGCTGCCAATTGGCAAAGTAGCCGCGCATCGCCGCATCGGGAAGCGCCACCGGCCAACCCTCCAGCACCAGCGAGAGCAGCAGGATCGCCAGGCAAATCACCGCGCCGGGCAGACGCTGCCGCGAGCAGAACGCCTTGCGATCCAACACCAGCCAAAGGCCAATCGTCATCGCCAGCAAAATAAGCGGCTCATAAAGCGACACCCACAGGCTCAGCCCCCAAGCGATCCCGCCCACGATCCCCCATCGCCGCTCATCCACCGGCGATTCCGCTTTCCGCGCCAACGCGAGTTCCGCACCAAGCGCCACCGTCAGCGTCAGCATCAGCAGCGACTGATGATCGGGACGCCCTAGCACGGTCCCGTGCACGAGAATCGGAGACACCGCATAGAACAACAGCGCCGCCGAACCGAACCGCACCCGAAACTTTTCCAGCCACCACGCAAGAAACAGCGCACCCGCCACTCCCAGCAGCGGCGAGATCAATGCGCCCGCCAGATCCAGCGTCTGCCCGTGCAGCAAGCTCGAGTGCTTTGGATCCAGTATGGCAAACACAACATCAAGCACGCCCTTCAAGCCCGCGATCAAGTAATCCAGCGGCGCCGTCGTGTGCGCCGTCACCCCCTGCGGCCAGTTTTCGAAATCATGGTGCCGCACGATCATTCCCGGGTGCTCCACGATCATTCGGACTCGCGTCA
Source organism: Chthoniobacter sp. (assembly GCF_040003245.1). Lineage (NCBI taxonomy): Bacteria > Pseudomonadati > Verrucomicrobiota > Spartobacteria > Chthoniobacterales > Chthoniobacteraceae > Chthoniobacter > Chthoniobacter sp. The sequence continues at coordinate 2,788 of NZ_JBDUCX010000071.1, read as the reverse complement.
TCCGCGAGTAACAATCCCCATCCGCGAAGTAAATATGCCCCTCCAAAAAGACGTCCCGCACGTTCCAGCACCGCGCTCCGAGCGCGAGCGCGAGGCAGAGCAAAATCCAGCCGATGCGAAGAGTGGTTTTCACGGGGTTCGGAAAGAGGTGGCTCAAATGGCAGCAATATCAACATATTGTGGTCGCAAAAATTTGACACCGCTATTCCTTGGGGAAATCACCCTTTTTTTCTCGAAAAAAGGCGTTGTGGCCTCCACCCGCAAAACCTACAGTAAGCGAGTAATTATTTCTCACCCCAATTATGGCCGATATCGCCGTCCCTCAATCCGAAACCGCTTCCAAAAAATCGGAGTACAATGCCGATGACCTGAGCTCCCTAAAAGGGCTCGAGGCCGTGCGTAAAAAGCCCGGCATGTACATCGGCGGAACGGACGAGCGCGCCCTGCACCATTGCGTCAGCGAAGTGCTCGACAACTCGGTCGACGAGTTCCTCGCCGGCCACTGCACGCACATCGACGTGACGATCCATTCGGACGGCTCGATCTCGATCCGCGACAACGGGCGCGGCATCCCGGTGGATATCAACAAGGAGGAGGGCATTCCCGGCGTCGAGCTCGTCCTCACGCGCCTCCACTCCGGCGGCAAATACGGCCAGGGCAACTACGAGTACTCCGGCGGCACGCACGGCGTCGGCGCGAAATGTGTCAACGCTGTCTCGGAGTGGTTCAAGGTCGAAGTCACCCGCGATGGAAAAATCCACGCCATGTCCTTCGAGCGCGGCAACACCAAGCAGAAGCTGCACGTCATCGCCGAGACGAAGAACAAACGGCACACCGGCACGCTCATCACCTTCAAGCCGGACTCGGAAATCTTCCAGGACACCACCGATTTCAAAGCCGAGCGCATCATCACCCGCCTGAACGATCTCGCTTATATCAATGCGCCGCTCTCGTTCACGTTCATCGACGAACGCACCGAGGGCACGCTGCCCGTGCAGATCGTGCATCCCCGCGGTGTCGAGGATTACGTGGCCCGGCTCTCCGAGAACAAGACGCTCGTCCATCCCAAGCCGATCATGATCAAGGGCACGCGCGATCGTATCATCGTCGAGATCGGCCTCCACTATAACGACAGCTACAACGAGCAACTCCTCTGCTACACCAACGCCGTGCCGAACCCCGATGGCGGCACCCATTCCAGCGGCTTCCGCGGCTCGTTGACCCGCGCGATCAACCAGTACGCGAAGAACAATTCGCTGCTCAAGGAAAAGGATCCACCCATTACCGGCAACGACGTGCTCGAAGGTCTCGCCGCCATTGTCAGCGTGAAGCATCCCGATCCGCGTTTCGAATCCCAGACGAAGGTGAAGCTCATCTCGCCCGAAGTGGAGAGCGTCGTCGGCTCCGTCAGCTACGAAGGGCTGATGCTGCACTTCGACCAGAACCCCGGCGTCGGCAAACGCATCATCGACAAATGCCTCATGGCCGCCCGTGCCCGTGAAGCCGCACGCAAAGCCCGTGAGACCGTCCGCAAAGGCGCACTCACCGGCGGCGGATTGCCCGGCAAGCTGGCCGACTGCTCCGAGCGCGATCCCGCGCTCACCGAACTCTACGTTGTCGAGGGCGACTCAGCCGGTGGCTCCGCCAAGCAAGGCCGCGACCGCCGTTTCCAGGCGATCCTCCCCATCAAGGGCAAGATCATCAACGTCGAGAAAGCGCGCCTCGACAAGGTGCTGCAAAACACCGAGGTCCAGACGCTCATCACCGCCATCGGCACCGGCATCGGCATCGCCAATAGCGAAAAGGAAAAGGAGAACGAAGGCGCCTTCGATCTCAAGCGCCTGCGCTACGGCCGCATCATTATCATGACCGATGCCGACGTCGACGGCTCGCACATCCGCACCCTGCTGCTCACCTTCTTCTACCGGCAGATGCCCGACCTGATCCGCAAGGGCCACGTCTACATCGCCTGCCCGCCGCTCTATCTCATCAAGCGCAAGAAGCGCGAGGAATACGTCGATGACGACGCCGCGCTCAACCGCATCCTCATTACGCTCGGCTCCGAAGAGGTGAAGCTGAAGAACCTCGCCGATGGCAAGATCTTCTCCGCGACCCAGCTCAAGGAATTGCTCGAACTGCTCGAGCGCTTGTCGAAATACAGCGACGCCATCCGCCGCCACGGCGGCGATTTCGAAACCTACCTCGGCGAGCGCGACCTAAAGACCGGCGCCTTCCCCGCCTTCATGGTCAAAGTACGCGAGGGCAATACCGAGTGGGCCACTTACTTCCCTGGCGAAGCCGAGGTTCGCGCCTTCCACGAGGAGAATCGCGACCTGGGCCTGTTCGAAGATCCCGCACCAGAGCCGACTCCCGTCCCCGAGGGCGAAGCCATCCCCGTCGAGAAACCTGCCGCCTCGAAGAAGAAAGAGAAGGAAGACGGCCCCCAGCGCCGCGCCCGCCTCATCGAGCTGCACGAATCCAGTTCCGTGCAAAAGCTCGTCGAGGACATCGCGAAGAAAGGCCTCAAAATCGAGCACTTCGCCGACAGCGATCACCCCATCTTCGAGCTCATCGAAGGCGAAGGCGACAAAGCGATCACCCATTCGCTCTTCACCGTCCCCGAGATCCACACCAAGGTCATCGAGATCGGCAAGAAAGGCCTGAGCATCCAGCGATTCAAGGGTCTGGGCGAAATGAACCCGAAGCAGCTCTTCGAGACCACCATGGACCCGAACAAGCGCAAGATGTGGAGAGTCGAGCTCAACGAAGACAACGCCGTCGAAGCCGA
>NZ_JBDUCX010000408.1:0-2592 GCF_040003245.1 Chthoniobacter sp. | reverse complement strand
AAGCGCGTGGCGGTCGTCGGGCACTCGCGCGGCGGCAAGACCGCGCTTTGGGCGGGCGCGGAGGATGAGCGTTTCGCGATGGTCGTGAGCAACGATTCCGGCTGCACCGGCGCGGCGCTCGCGCGCGGCAAAACCGGCGAGCATATCCGCGACATCAACCGCGGATTTCCTCACTGGTTCGACGAAAACTACAAAGCCTTCGTCGATCGCGAAGATGAGTTGCCGCTCGATCAGCACATGCTCGACGCGCTCATCGCCCCGCGCCTGCTTTACATCGCGAGCGCGTCGGAGGACTCTTGGGCCGATCCGAAAAGCGAGTTCCTCGCCGCGGTTCATGCCGGTCCGGTCTTCGGTCTCTTCGGGTTGAAAGGCTTGGCCAGCGCAGTCATGCCGAAGCCCGACGCGCCGATGCACGAGGGCCATATCGGCTATCATCTCCGCACGGGAAAACACAACCTCACCGAATACGATTGGGGCTGCTTCATGGACTTCGCCGACCAGCATCTCGGCAAGCCGACGCCGCCTGCGCGGTGAATGCGGAAGCTCCTTTCCAAACAAATGAATTCCCTATTTCACCGCCGATTTTTCCCCATTCTGTCATCGCTGCTGCTGACTTTTGGCTGCCTGCAGCCATCCGCTCCGGCGGCGGAGAAGCGGTCGCGTGATCCGCAGGCTATCGCCGAGGTGGCGGCCGGCAAACGCACGGAAGCGCGCGCGGCATGGTGGGGCTTTGATCCGGCCGACGCGACGGCGGCGTTGCAGGCAGCGATCAATTCCGGCGTGCACAAGTTGGTCGTCGAAAACATGGGCGCGCCGTGGATTACCGATAAGCTGACGCTCGCGGGCGACCAGGAGATCGTCTTCGCGAAGGGCGTGGAGGTGCTCGCCAAACGCGGTGCCTTCCACAATGGGAACGACAGTCTTTTCTCCGCGAAATCGAAGCAGAACATCACGCTCACGGGCGACGGCGCGACGCTGCGGATGTGGAAGCAGGATTACGACGACAAGGCGCAATACACACACGCCGAGTGGCGTCATGTGCTCGCCTTTTGGAGTTGCGCGGGCGTGCGCATCACGGGGCTGACGCTGGCCGACAGCGGCGGCGATGGCATCTACCTCGGCATCGCGCAGAAGGGCGTGCCGTGTTCGGATGTGGTCATCAAGAACGTCGCCTGCGTGAACAACTACCGGCAGGGCATCAGCGTCATCAGCGCGCGCAATTTGCTCATCGAGGACTGCGTGCTGAAGGACACCTGGGGCACCTCCCCGCAGGCGGGAATCGACTTCGAGCCGAACGGCTCTGCGGAGGAACTCGTCAACTGCGTGCTGCGCAATGTTGTGTCGGAAAACAACCGGGGCAGCGCCTACGCGTTCTATTTGCCGAAGCTGCACGCAGAGTCGAAGCCGCTGTCCATCAAGTTCGAGAACTGCCGCGCTGTCGGTTGCCGGAATTCGGTGGCGCTGACCATCGGCAACGACTCCGAAACCGCAGCGGTGAAAGGCACGGTGGAGTTCAGTGACTGCCGCTTTGAGAGCAGCGTGGGGGAAGGGATTTTCATCCGCGATAAGCCAGTGACCGGTGCGCAGGTCAGCTTCGTTCATTGTGAGATCAACAACCCGGCGACCACTCAGCCGACGATGACGGCGATTAGCTTCGCTAGCCGCACCAACTGCGTGGACACCATCGGCGGCGTCCGGTTTAGCGATTGCACGATCACGGATTCGCAGGATCGCCTGCCGATGTCGTATCAGGATGGCTCGGGCGGAATCGGCCTGAGCGACATCACCGGCACGCTCGTCGTAAAACGCGATGGTCAGAGCACGACGCATCAGCTTACCCCGAAGTTGATCGCCGAATGGATGCCACATCGGACCTTCAAGAAAATCGCGCCCTATGCCGCGAACGACTCCGGCTATGAGCCTGCACTGCCGGACAGCAAGCCCGATGCGGCCAAGCATTCCATCGCCCGCCAGCGCGGCCCTGCGGAATGGCTGCTGTGGGCCGACGCGGACGAGCAGGCATCGTTCACCGTGTCCATCCGGCCCGTCGGCAATGGCGCGGCCAAACTGGTGCCCGTGAGCCTCATCTCGCCTTCGGGAAAACTCACGAAGCTGCCCGCCGCCCCAAGTGCCGAGAAGCGGACGTATGAGTTCAAGGCGACTGAGCGCGGCGCTTACAAGATCGTTTGCGATCCACAGAACTGGGCCGCCACCGTGAGTTCTGCCAGTAGCCGCGTCTGTCTTTACGCACCGAAGTCGGTCTTTCATTTCCTCGGCACGACCGGCCGTTATTTTTTCTGGATGCCACCTGGCACAAAGGAGTTCGCCATCAAGGTGTCGGGCGAAGGCTCCGCCGAGAGCGTGAAGGCGGCCCTGTTCGACCCGGCCGGCAAAGTCTTCGAAGAGAAGGACAACATCTCCCAGACGCACCAATTCGTAACGACGCCCAAGGACGCGGCGCAGGGCGAAATCTGGAGCTTGCAGCTCGACAAGCCTTCAACCGGCGTGCTCGAAGATTGTTACGTGCAACTCCAAGGCATTCCGCCGCTGCTTTCGCCCACGCGCGAAGGTTTGTTGAAGCCGGTGAAGTGA
>NZ_JBDUCX010000270.1:0-8741 GCF_040003245.1 Chthoniobacter sp. | reverse complement strand
TCACGCGCCGCCAACTCTCATAACACTTGGATCAACTTTTGGGGAGCAGGCCAACTTGACAGACGCTTCTCGCATCGGCGGCTTCGAGGCAGTAAATCGGACTCATCTGTGTCAGGAGTTGACCCCGCTCACGAATATTAATTTGGCGAAGATTTCCTTAACACTATTATACTATCAATCCTAAGCAGTTGTCCCATGACCTGACGTCCTAGCAAACGGGCCGGCAAATAATAAAGTCCATATACTCGCACTTTCCGTTTAAAGAATGCTCTTTTTAATGGAAGAGAAAACGGAGGGGGCAGTCCTTGCATGTTGCCTTTTTCTCCAGTTCGCTCAGGAGGCGTTGGACGCTTCGGTCGGTTTCGCTCCCAGCGTTCCCGCAATAGCGGCTCACCCGCGTGGCGTCGCCCATGGACAGCCGGGCGCCGATCCAACCATTGCTGGCCAGCGTCCGCTTTCGCACCAGTCTTCCAATCGCGATTTTCCGTGCGTCGCTCTTTTTCATCCGGGCGAGCTCTTCGTCGGTCAACCCGAGCATGCGCAACGCCCACTCCACCAAGGATGCGGCTTCGCCTTCGCTGTGCTCGCGGCGCGCTCCCCCGTCGATCTGTTTTCTGCGCTTCCATCGATCCGTCAGTCCATCGATCATTCCCAAAGCGCGCCGGCGAAAGGCCACGCCGCCCAAACACCAACCCCGGCGCAATTCCTGTAGCTCCTGCCCCCGCTCCTGCGAGCCCTTCCTTTCGTCGCTCGCCCTCCGCCGCATGTGCTCCGCATAGCGTCGCCGATCCCCCGCTCGATCCTCCAAGCCGAGTTCTCCCAGGACCGTCTCCACTTCCATCCACGGTGGTCGTGTCGCCAAATTACGCACGTACAGGGGATAACTGCTCCAGCGATAGTCCACCAGCCTCTCCTCCAGCCCAATCAGCCCGGCTCGCACGGGATTCAGATGAATGTAATCGCTCAAGGTCACGAAATATCGCCTTTCCTCCGGATCGACGACCACCGCCTTGTAGCGCCCTTGGAAAAGATGCCCGCGCAATTTGTGCCGGCAATTGAACCGGATCGAATACGTCCCTTGGAACCACTTCATACCGGCGACCAGGTTGGGTTCCGGCGTCTCCAGCAGGAGATGATAGTGGTTGCTAATCAATACATATGCATGAATCCGCCAGCCCGTCCGCCCACAAGCTTCCGCGAGCGTGTCGAGAAAACGCTGCCGATCCTCGTCGTCTCGAAATATCGCCTCCCGTCGATCGCCACGATCCAGCACGTGGTACACGGCCCCAGCAAATTGAATACGGAGTTTCCGGGCCACGCCCTCTGTTTCTACTTTTGCCGTCGAATGTCAAGGCGACGGACCGAGCCGCTTTACCGCCATGACGGGAGGCGGAGGCCCACCAGGACTCATCTTGGGGTGTGCGGTCCGCGCATTTGCTTTTCCCGATCAAAATGCTATCCTGATTACCGGAAAGGTGAGGTAAGGTTTCGGCAGGGAGTATGACGGGACGGACGGGAGAAGAAACGGACGATGAACCTAATGACGCGATTCGAGATGATTCCATTTTCAACCCACGGAACGAGCACCAACCTGACAAGCTGGCGTAGGGCGGGAGCGCCTGCCCGCCAAGGATCCGGCCCCGCTCGGTCGCGTCTTTTTACAGAGAGTTCCGACTGGTTCCGACCTTTGAATTGTCCTGCTCCCAACAGGAGATCGCACCGAATCGCACCCATCCCCCATGCGAAGGTGGCGCTTCCAGCTTCTCTTCTTACAGGGACTCAAGCGGAGCGCGAGGCCAACCGCAGGTTGTCCCTGAAGGAGGTGGCAGCGGCGGCTGCCAGCAAATCGCAGCGAATCGCACCCATGATGATCCTTCCGCAAACCGCTTTCCCGATTTTCCAATTTAATCTCATTCGTTAAATGAATTGCTAAGAATCCACCTTTCTGATGATCGTCGCGGATACCGCCTCCCATGGCGCTCCCACCCTATCTCCGCTTCCCAATCATGATCACCTCCCGTTCGCAATTCCTCCGGTCTTCCTGCTTCGCCGCCGCAGCGCTCGCCCTGGTCGGCTCGCCCTTCGCGCTCCGCGCCGCGGACGCACCGCCAGCCGGTTTCACTGCGCTCTGGAATGGCAAGGACCTCGCGGGCTGGTACGGCTGGGGCACCACGGACCCGCGCACTTTCGTCGCCCTGACCCCGGAGCAGCAGGCGGAATACAAGAAGCAATCCATCGAAGGCGGCCCGCTCGTGAACGCGAAAGGCGACAATCACATCAACGCGCACTGGAAGGTCGAAGGCGACGAGATCGTCAATGATGGCAAGGGCCTCTACCTCTCCACGGAAAAGGACTACGGCGACATCGAATTGCTCGTCGATTACAAGATGCAACCCAAGGGCGATAGCGGCATCTATCTGCGCGGCGTGCCGCAGGTGCAGATCTGGGACACCACCGAAGGTGACCCACGCGGCCTCGGCCAGGACAAAGGTTCCGGCGGACTTTGGAACAACGACAAAGGCTCCCCCGGCAAGGACCCGCTGGTGCATGCCGACAAGCCGCTCGGCGAGTGGAACCATTTCCGCATCCTCATGGTCGGCAGCCGCGTGAGCGTGTGGCTGAATGACCAACTCGTGGTTGATCACGCCATCCTCGAAAACTATTTCGACAAGAAGAAGCCCGTCGAGCAGCGCCTGCCGATCCTGCCGCGCGGCCCGATCCAGCTCCAGACCCACGGCAGCGAGATCCGCTGGCGCAATCTTTTCGTCCGCGAGATCGGCAGCGACGAAGCGGACAAATTCCTCGCCAGCAAAGGCGGCGAAGGCTTCCAAAGCATCTTCAATGGCAAGGACCTGGACGGCTGGGCCGGCCCGACCGATGTGGTCGAGGTAGAGGATGGCGCCATGGTCTGGCAGGAAAAGAAAGGCGGCACGCCGTATTGGAATACCGAGCTCAGCGACTTCGTGGCCCGCGTGGAATTCAAGCTCCCTCCGGGCGGCAACAACGGCCTCGCCATCCGCGTCCCGAGCAGCGGCAATGCGGCTTATGAAGGCATGTGCGAGTGCCAGGTGCTCGACGACAATTACGAGGTGAACAAGGAAAAGGTGACCGGCAAGCCCGCTCCCATCGACCCGCGCCAGGCCCACGGCAGCGCCTACGGCATGGTCGCCGCCGCGCGCGGTTATCAGCACCCGATCACCGAATGGAATTTCGAGGAAGTCACCGTCAAGGGCTCGACCATCAAGGTCGAACTCAACGGCACCGTGATCCTCGACGCCGACCTCAGCAAGGTGGACATGGAAAACGTCATGGCCCACAGCAAGCACCCCGGGAAGGACCGCACCAGCGGCTTCTTCGGGTTCGCCGGCCACAACGACCCGGTGCAGTTCAAGAACATCTTCATCAAGAAGCTCTGAACTGGCGCCCAGACAGCATCCTCAAAGGGGTGTTCCGGTGTACCAAAACTCCCTCCTTGCGTGTCATTCTGAGCGGAGTGTAACGGAGTCGAAGAACCCCGTTGCACTACCAGCGATGTCACCGGTTATTCGACGGGATTGCCCCACAGTCTGGCTCAGCTTAGGTGACACGTGAGGAGAGTCTCAAAAACTTTCGGTACAACCTCGAAGACGCTTTCTAACGTAGCTTTTTAAGTGCGCCTTACTTGAGGAGAGATCTTTCGGTAGCGAGTCGCATTCGATCACCAGATCTTCCATCCGGTCCCACAATGAAGTCGTGACTTTTTCGAGCCTTGTTTTCTCGTGCCTTTTCGCAGGAATTTTTGGCATCCGCGTTTTCATTAGCCGGAATATAGGGACACCGATTGCGGGAAGACCAGCTATAGCCAGTCATTAAATCACCGCCTCACTTCCCCTTCAACGTCTCGAGGAACGCGATCAGGTCGACGAAGTCCTCGGCCTTGAGCGCCAGCGTCAGGCCTTGCGGCATCATGGAGGTCTTCATGTCGGTGCGGTTTTTCACATCGGCTTTCTTGACCACGTGCTTCACTGCATCAGCGCCGACGATCGTCAGGTCGGCACCGCTCTGGGCGCGTAGCGCGCCGAAGAAGCTGTCCCCGCCGTTCGTCTCGATCATCACCTGCTCGAAGCCGAGCGCGATGGTCTTCGAGGGTTCGAGGATCGAGGTGATGAGATCCGCGCGCTTGTAGTTCGCCGCGATGGCGCTGAGGTCCGGGCCGACCTGCCCGCCCTGCCCTTTTACGGCATGGCAGGTGGCGCAGATGCCCGCCAGCGGCCCGGTCTGATCGCGGAAGACTTTCTCGCCCTTCTTCGGATCGCCGGCGTGCAGCCATGAGCCGTCGAGCTTGGTGGCCAGGGCGAAGGCGCGCTGCTTGTCCTCGGGCGTCGCCTCCTTGGATTGCACATACTTCGTGCCGTCGAACCCCGGCAGGCGCGCCGCAAATTCCCACGTCCCACTCAAGTTGCCGACCTTGACCAGCAGTTGATTTTTGCCGGCGTTGAAGTGCAGTTCGACCTGGTCCTGGTCGGCCTCGAAGCCGCGGCTGGAGGCGCCGCTGTCATGCATCTTCTTGCCATTGAGCCACACGGCCATCTGGTCGTCGCTGCCCGCGAAAAGCTTGCCGTCCGCCGCCTCGGGCGACTCGATCTCGGCATACGCGTAGGCGCACACCATGCCATTGCTATGGAAGACCTGCCCCAGATCCACGCGCCCGGTTTCGGCATTGCCGCTCACGTCGTTCCAGCCCACTTCCTTGCCCTCGGCGTTGAGATATTTCTTGGTGAGATCGGGCCGGCCGTCTTGCGCCAGTGCGTCCGTCTCCGGCGGATGCACCGCCTCCCACACGTTTTCAAATGGCCCGATGACCTTCCACTTCACGATCGTCCCACTATCGAAGAAGCTGCGGACTTCCGGCTCGTATTCCGGCGGCAGTTCATTGCTCAGGAATTTTCCGCTGATGATCGGCCACGCCTTGTCACGATACTTGCGCAACGCCTTCGCCGCCTCCTGGCGCACGCGGATGTTGCGATCACCGAGCATCGTGATCAGCACCGGCATCACTTCTTCCCCGCCCAGCGAGGCAATGGCGCCGACCGTCTCCTTGCGAAACTTGTTCTTCTCTGCCAGCGCGATGAAACGCGGCAGCGCCGCCGGTTCGTGCGCGTTGCTCAACGCCTCGATGGCCGCGGTCACGATCTTCGTATCCTTGTCGTCGAGCAGAGCGAGCAACGCCTCCGCGGTGCCCGGCGCCCAGCTCTTGTGGCCGAGCGCATTGAGCGTCTTCGCCGACGCCATGCGCACCGCCGAATCCGAATCGCTCAAGCGCGGCAGGATCGCCGGTGCGGCGGCGGTGGCCTTCATCTCACCCACCGCTTCGATCACCTTGCGCGTGGCGATGTGCGAAAGCGGCGCGCCAGCCAGTTGCACGATCGTCTTCTTCGCCTCGTCGCCGCCGATATTCGCCACCGCCGCGATGGCCGTGTCGCGGAAATCCGCGTCCGCCTTTTCATCGAGCGCGATCTTGGTGAAAACATTCAGCGCCTCGGGATCCTTCTGCACGCCCAGCGTCTCGATGAGCTGGCGCCGCACACCCGGGTCGCCCTCTGCCGTCAACCGCGCCCGCAGCGCGGGCAAGGCTTCCGTGCCGATGCCCTGCGCCAGCGCCTTGGCGGCCGCGAGACAGACCGTCGGATCGGTATCGGAAAGCGCCGCGGTCAGCGCCTCGATCGCCTTCGGCGTACCGGCATACGCGATGGTATTGAGCGGGGGCGGATTCTTCACCGGCTGCGTCCCCCACCAGGTCCCGGCATAAGCCGCGGGCAGGTACGAGACGCGGCCCAGCGCCGCCGCCGCCCGCGCGCGCACCGACGCATCTTCGTCGTGCACCATCGGCGCGAGCACGGCGATCGCATTCGGATCGAAGGCGCTATCGAAAGCCAGCCACGCCTGCTCGCGCACGCGCGAATCCTGCGTCTTCAGCGAGGGCGCCAGCTTCGTCCAGTCACCGATCTTCATCAGCGACACGCGCGCGGCAAAACGAATCCAGCGATCCTCTTCGGACAGCGTGCCGATCAACGCCGGCACCGCACTCTGCGCCCGCATGCGCCCGAGCCCGATGGCCGCCTGCAAGCGCACTTCCGCGTCGCTATCCTTCAAAGCCTTGATGATCTCGTCCGTGGCGGGGGCGATATTCCGCATCGCCAGTTCGCGCACCGCTTGGGCGCGGATTTCCGGAGCGGGATCGGCCAGCACCTGACGGATCAACCCCGTCACCTTGTCGCGCAATTCCGGCGAAGCTTCCCCGATCAAATCCAGCGTCCACAAGGCGTGCGCCTTCTTCACCGGCGTCGCGGCCGTATCATGCAACACCTCAATCAACGGCGGCACCACCGCCTCGCCCTTCTTGATCAGCGCGAACTCCGCGCGCAGGCGCTGGTCGCGGTCCGCGTGACCGAGCGCGGCGACGAGCGGCGGCACGGGTGCGGTGTCCGGCACGCGCGGCGCAGGGCGCGCTTCCGGCCAGCTCAGCCGCCACACACTGCCCAATGTCTTCGGTGCCTTCCAGCCACCCCAGCCCCAGTCCGCGATGAGCAGCGAGCCGTCCGCCGCTACCGAAAGCTGCATCGGCCGAAAATCGCCGCCCTTGTCCGCGGTCACCAGCGCCGTGTCCTTCGTCACCTTGTAGGTCGCCCCTTCGCGCGCCAGGTCCGTGGCATACACCCCGCTCTTTCCCCACTCGGAGAAAAACGGCACGTTGCGATACTTCTCCGGCAACCCATCGCTCATGTAAACGAGTCCGCCCGTCGGCGAGCCGCCGCCGAAATCCGTCATCGCCGGCAGGAAGCGTTCATTCGGGGACAGCGCGGTGGCCGTGAATTGCGGCTTCTGCGGCCCGGGCGCGAGCAGCCCGTTCGTCGTGTCCTCCTTGAAATAGAAGGGGTAGCCGTAATAGCCGCCCTCGATGTGATGCGTCACCCGCGTCCACCAGCCGTTGCCGTCGTCGGTATTGTCGCGCGTGAAAGGCCGGTCGAAAGCATCGAGATCCACCTCGAGGTGATTGCGCGTGCCGCCGGAATAAATCTCCAGCTGCGAACCATCCGGCCGGCAACGCACGATGCCGCCGCCTTGCAGTGTCACCATCGAGCCATCCTTCGCGCTTTTGGCCTCGAAGATCCCGCGGTCGCCCACGCTCAGGTAAAACCATCCATCCATCCCTAGCGTGAACCCGCTCACCACGTGATCGTTCAGCCCCGCGTTCGGCACGATGCCGAGATTGGTGATGAGATCCTCGCGCACGTCCGCCACCCCATCGCCATCCGTGTCCTTGAACCGCGTCAGCAGCGGATCATGAATCACGTAGAGCCACCCGTCATGCCACAGGCTCCCTGCCGGCGAGTAAATCTTGTCCGCGAACACCGTGCGCTTGCGGTCCGTCCCCGTGCCGGAAAAGCGGACGATCGAACATGCCGGCTGGTCCGTGCTCAGCCGCTCATCGCGGAGATCATTGCCCACATACACCGACCCATCCGGCGCCCCGCACACCGTCGTGCAGGCTTCCACATCGGCACCCGTCGCAAAGACATCCACGCGCAGCGCCGGATCGGAAACCAGCAGCGGCTTCGGCGCGGTGGGCAGGGTCTGCGCCGCCAGCGGAAGAATCGACACGCCAAGCAACAACAGGAGGGAATTACGGAGGGGTTGGGGGCTCATGAAGGGGATCGCTACTTTGAAGGATGAAAGCGCAGCGTCAATCCCGCCACGCGTGCGTTCTTAGCCGCCGATGCCCATCCCGCTTTTTCCACAGCCTTTGTCCCCCGACTCTACCCGCCGATTCCCTGCCGCAATTCCCGCAGTCCCGCGTTGATCCTCATCAATCGCTCCGCGACCGCGGACTCCTCTTGCAGCACCGGCGCACTCCCGGACCGGCTGCGGGGCCGTTTTCCCTTCTCCGCCGGATCCGGCAGGGCCGCCGCGTGGAGTTGGTCGTACTGGCTCGGGCTCAAGTGGCGCTTGGCAAATCGTTCCACATCGTCGAACCACAACTCCGATTCGCCGATCATCGTGCTCTCCTCCGACTCCAGCAGCGCCTCCGCCTCGGCCATCAATTGATCGATTTCTTCGCGCAATTCGAGCGGGCGCAGCGGACGTTCCTCGAGTCGGGCCTTCAAGACATCGCGCTCCGCCATGACAAGGTGCGTGGTCTGCTTTTCCTTCTCGAGGGCCACCGCGAATTTCCGGCGCTCCGCCTCCAGTTGCTGCTGCTTGGCCGCGCACAATTTCCGCGGTGCAAGATACAACAGATGTGCCGCCAGGAGGCCGATGTCACCCAGCAATATCGCCACCACTCCCGCCAACGCCGGCGCGAGGAATTCCGCCTCTCCCCCGCGCACCAGCCACACTAGAAACGCCGCGCCAAAAAAGATCACGCCCGTCGTCACCGCCACCTGCGCCCGATGCCGGCCCACCCAATCCCACGCATCCGCACAAGCCGCTCGAATCAGGTAGGAGGAATAACTCACCCGCACAGCCGTCGCCTCGACTTTAAGCGATGGGGCGTGCGTCATAGTTTACCTTACACTTGGTCCGCCCAAAATCGAGGATAATATTGTTAGGCAGCGGCGCCAAGTCGCGCCGCCGCCTATCTTACTGGGGCGCGCTGCTTTACGCCTGAAAGCGGACCGGACACACCACATTTTTGCATTTTTTGCTTGACTTTTTAGATCAGAAATGCTTTAATGGCGCCCGTGAAGTTGGATTGGGCTTTT
>NZ_JBDUCX010000269.1:0-8801 GCF_040003245.1 Chthoniobacter sp. | reverse complement strand
GCCGAAACCCCAGCCGCCCAAGCCGCCGGAGCCAAAGAAGGAAGCGGAGGCCAGGGCGGAGCCGCTGCCGGGATCGGAGTTGCTCAAGCACGCTCCCCGTCCGGCGCGCCCGGCGTTGGCGGCGAGCAAGCTGCCGCTGGAATTCATCAAGGGCGAGCGTGTCGCTTTCGTCGGCAATTCTTTGGCCGAGCATTTCGGCAAATACGGCTACTTCGAGTCGCTGCTCCACTCGCGCTTTCCCAAGCAGGAACTCATCGTGCGCAACTTCGCGCGGCCCGCGGATGAAGTCTCCCTCCGCCAGCGCTCGGCGAATTACACCGCCCTCGACGACCCGCTCGCGGCCTTCGGCGCGGACACCTTTTTCTGCTTCTTCGGCTACAATGAATCCTTCATCGGTCCGCCAGGCGTGGAGAAATTCAAGAAGGACTACGAAAAGTTCCTCGACGACTACGCGAAACAGTATCCGCGCGACGATACGAAGGCCGCGCCACGTTTCGTGCTCGTTTCGCCCATCGCCTTCGAGGCTTCGGGCGACAAATTTCTGCCCGAAGGCAAAAAGGAAAACGCGAACCTCTGGCTCTACGCCAACGCGGTGGCGGAGGTGGCCAAAAAGCGCGGTCTCGCCTTCGTCGATCTCTTTACCCCGACCAGCGCCGATTTCGCCGCCAAGCCAGGCCTGCAATTCACGACCGATGGCGCCCACACCAATGAAGCCGGCGACCGCCGCGTGTCCGAGCTGCTCGACCGCGCGCTTTTCGAGACGAGCAACCCGGCGAAGATCGGGGGACCCGCGTTTGAACAATTGCGCGCGGCGGTGAACGACAAGTCATGGATCCACCAGCAGGACTACCGCATGCTCAACGGCTGGTACGTCTACGGCGGCCGGCGCACTTTCGATACGGAGACTTTTCCGCGCGAGTATTTGAAAATTCGCGCGATGACCGAGGTGCGCGACCGTTACGTCTCGGATATCGCCCAGGGCCGGAAAGTCGCCGCGAAGCCGGATGACAGCAAGACGGGCGACCTGTTTGTGCCGAAGACCGGCGCGGGCCGCTGGCCCACGAAGGAGCCGAAGGAATTGAAATACCCGACGCCGGAGGAGGCGATCGCCACGATGAAAGTGCCCGAGGGTTACGAAGTGCAGCTCGTGGCCAGCGAACGCGAATTTCCCGACCTGGCGAAGGTCAACCAGATCAACGTCGACAACAAAGGCCGCATCTGGGCCTCGTGTATGCCGACCTATCCGCAGTGGAAGCCCGGCGATCCGCGGCCCGCGGATAAGCTGATGATTTTCGACAAGCTCGACGCCAAGGGCAAAGCGAAGAAAGCGACCGTCTTTTACGACAAGCTGACGTGTCCCACTGGCTTCGAGTTTTGGAATGGCGGCGTGATCGTGGTCGACGAACCGCGCCTGCTTTTTCTCAAGGACACCGACGGCGACGACAAGGCGGACCTCGTCATGGAACTCACCGATGGCTGGGCCACGGACGACACGCACCATTGCATCAACGCCTTCGAGTGGTCGCCCGGCGGACTGCTGCACATGCTCGAGGGCGTGAGCCTGAGCACCGCGGTGGAAACGCCGTGGGGTCCGTTCCGCCGCTCCGGCGCCCCCGGTTGCTACGTGCTCGATCCGCGCGCGCAGAAGCTGCGGCACTTCGTCACGCCCGGCTACGGCAACCCGTGGTGCTACGTTTTCAATTGGTGGGGGCAGGGGATCGTCGGCGATGGCACCACGCCGCAGCAGCATTGGGACACGCCCCTCAGCGGCGCGGAGTTTCCGGGGCGCAAGGGCGTGAACACAATTTTCGACGGGGAAGGCATGCGGCCGAATGTCGGTACGGAATTTCTCTACACCCGCCAGTTCCCCGATGACGTCCAAGGGCTCTTCGTCTTCGCCTGCACGATCAACATGAACGGGCTCACCACTTTCAGCATCGGCGACGACGGCGCGGGCTACAAAGGTGCGCGGCGCAAGAAGACGGTGCAGGACGAGAAGGGCAAGGACAAGCAGGTGCCCGACGACATTCTCGCCGCGGTGGACAACATGACTTTCCGCCCCACCGACCCGCAGATCGGCGCCGATGGCGCGCTGTATTTTGGCGACTGGAGCGCGGCGCTGCTCGGCCACATGCAGTACTCACAGCGCGACCCGCTGCGCGACCACGCCCACGGCCGCATCTACCGCCTCGTCTACAAGAACAAGCCGCTGCTCACACCGGTCACGCAGTTTGGCAAGCCGGTGTCGGAATTGCTCGATCAGCTCAAGGAATACGAGCCGCGCACCCGCTATCGTGCCCGTCGCGAATTGCGCGACCGCCCCGCGCCCGAGGTGCTCGCCGCGATCAATAGATGGGTGGCCAAACTCACGCCGGTGGACAAGGAATTCGACCGTCTGTTGCTCGAGGCGCTGTGGGTGGAGCAGGGGCATCATGCGGTCGATCCGCGCTTGCTGGAAAAGGTGCTGCACGCGAAGACTGGCGAGGCCCGGGCGGGCGCTACGCGCGTGCTCGCCGATGAATGGGACCGCATCCCCAATGCGATGGCTTTGATGAAGGCGCAGGTCACCGACGAATTCGCCCGCACCCGCGTCGAGGCGATTCGCGCGCTGAGCTTCGTGCCGACGAAGGAATCCGCCGAGGCCGTGCTGCAAGCCGTGAATCTCCCGCGCGATTATTGGATCGATTACACGTTGCAAATGACGCTCGGCGCGTTGGAGCCGGCGTGGAAGCCGGCTTTCACTGCGCAGCAGCTCGCGCTCAACAATCCCAAGGGCCTGGAGTTCCTCACCGAACTCGACCAGCTCGCGAAGCCCGGCGGCGCCGCGACGACCGCGCTCAAGAAGTATCTCACCACGCCGGATCTCTCCGCAAAAAAACGCACGGATCTCATCAAGGAAATCGGCAAGGCCCAAGGCATCGCCGACAACGGCAAGGCGGTCTTCCGTCGCATCTGCATCGCGTGCCACAAGTGGGGCGCCGAAGGCATCGAGTACGGCCCGAACATGACGGGCGTTGGCGCCCGCTTGAAGCGCGAAGACATCATCGAGTCGATCCTCGACCCGAACGCCAAGATCGCGCCGGGCTTCCTGACGACGAACGTCGAAACCACGCAAGGCGCGGCCTATAGCGGCTTCGTCGTGGGCGAATCCCCCGAGACGCTCACCCTCAAGGTCGCGGGCGGCCTCACCCAAGAAGTGAAAGTCGCCGACATCAAGAAGCGCGAAAACATCAAGCAAAGCAGCATGCCCGAAGGCCTCGCCAACGGCATGTCGCCCGGCGAATTTCTCGATCTTGTGGAATTCCTCTCGAGCCTGAAGTCCGCCGCGAAATAGGTGTGGTGCGCTTGCATCCGTCTGGACAAAGGGTGCGCTGACAGACTCACTTCCGACATGAAATCCCCCGCGCTCGCCGCCCTGTTCGCCGTCGTTGCGGCCGGCTCTCTCCAGGCCGGAAGCGTCGACGACGGCCGGAGCGTGCAGACCGCGCCCACGAGCGAATCCATCTTCGACCGGATCTGGGGCATCCCGAAGCTCTACCGGAACGATCACAATCCCGTGATCGAGGAGTTCGATATCATCGGACGGCTCCACGAAGATTATTTCGACCTCGAATCCAATCGGGGGTCCACCAGTTTTTTGGAGACTCGCCGCTTCCGTCTGGGCGTCGATGCCTTTTTCGTGGACCGCCACGTCGAGGTGGAAGCGGAGGTCGATACCGCTCTGCGCACCGACCATTCGCCATCGATCTTCTACAATCGCCTCAGCAACCTCTGGGTGCGGATTGAGGGGAGCGAAGCTTTCGGTATTCGCTTCGGTAAATTTCAGCCGCACTTCGGCTACGACCGGGCGTTCAGCAATAACTACATGAAGACCTTTGAGCGCGGGGTTTTCGACGATCAGCTCGTCGGCAGCACCGATTATCTCTCCGGCACCGAGGTCAGCGGCAAGGTTGGGAACTTCGGGTACCTCGCCGCGATTTTTTCAACCAATTTGAACAAGGAGTTGGGGCGATTTGACGGCGGTCAGGCGTATCTCGCGGAGATCAACTACGACTTCTCGAAGGACTGGCAGGCGGAGAAAGCGCTCTGGGTCATCGATTACCTGCATGCCGACGGCAAAAACGCGAACACCAACGTCTTCAAGAACTATCGCCACGCCTTCGCCACCTATCTCGATCTCGAAAAGGGCCGTTTCAGCATGGTCCCCCAGTTTGCCTATGGCGATCAGGTCACCGGCAAGGGCGACGTCTACAGTTTCCAAATCATGCCGGGCTGCAAGCTCACCGAGAAACTCGAACTCCTCGTGCGTTATCAGCTCGCCGTCGCCTCCGAGAGCAACGGCATCACTACGCTCAATCGCCAGCAAAAGACCGTCGGCGCTTTCACCGGCGACACCTACAACGCCTGTTACGTCGGGCTCAACTACTACGTCTACGGCCAAAAACTGAAGCTCATGTTCGGCGAGGAATATGCCCGTCTCGGCGGTGGCACCGGGCCTTCCGCCGGATACCACGGCTGGACCACGCTGGTCGGGTTGCGGCTGTTTTTCTAGGACCGGAGATCCGTCGTTGAGCCGGCAAAAAACGAAAGGGTGCAACCGCCGACGGGCTGCGCTAAATGTTTCGCCTTCCCCGCCGCCATGTCTTCCCCCGCACCCCAGCAGAGCGCCCGCGTGACGCCGCAGCAGTTCAAATCCGGCCTCGCCGCGTGGCTGGGCTGGATGTTCGACGGGCTGGACATGCACCTTTACACGCTCGTGGCGCTGCCGTTCGTGGCAGAGCTGTTGCGGGTGAATCCATCGGCGCAGGCGGCCTCGACCAAGGCTTCGTTGATCCAGGGCGCCTTTCTGTTTGGTTGGGCGATTGGGGGCGCGGTCTTTGGCCGCATCGGGGATATCCTCGGCCGCAGTCGCACGCTGACTCTCACCATCCTCACCTACGCGGCGTTCACCGGCCTGTCCTTCTTCGCTCACGAATGGTGGCACTTGCTGATCTTTCGCTTTCTCGCCGCGCTGGGCATCGGTGGTGAATGGGCGGTGGGTGCGTCGCTCCTCGCGGAGACCTGGCCGTCGCGCTGGCGCCCGTGGTTGGCCGCTGTGTTGCAGACGGCGGTGAACACCGGTGTGTTGCTTGCCTGCTTCTCGGGCTACATGCTCGCCGGCGCGCCTTATCGCGCGATCTTTCTCGTTGGCGTGCTGCCCGCGCTGCTCACGCTGTGGATTCGGCGCGCAGTGCCAGAGCCGGAAGTGTGGGCGGCGGCAAATCAGGAAGGCCGGGGCCGCCATCCGGGGCTGCGCGCGCTGTTTGGGCCGGAGTTGCGGCGGACGACCATCATTGTGGTCACCGTCTGCGCACTGGGCCTCACGGCGCATTGGGCGCTGATGTTCTGGCATTCCGCCCATCTGCGCACCATGGCGCGCGACGCAGGTTGGTCGAAGGAGCGCGTCGACGTGCTGGCCAATCACGCGCTCTACCTGCTGACCATCGGCGCGATCGTCGGTAATTTCCTGGCCGGCTGGATCGCGCGTTACATTGGCTATCGACGCGCGATCACGGTGATGTTCGCGGCCTATTTCATCTTCATGATGGCGGCTTACGGGGTGGTGCGGGACGCGAATGGAGTGCTCTTCTGGCTGCCTTTCCTCGGCGCGGCCCAAGGTGCGTTCGCGCTCTTCACAATGTGCCTGCCACCGCTTTTCCCGACGCTGCTGCGGACGACCGGGGCGGGCTTTTGTTACAATGCGGGACGCGTCTTCGCGGCCGCAGGCACGGTCGTCTTCGGATTGTTTGCGCAAGTCGGTACCGGCGCGGGCGCGATCTGCGACCATCGGCTGGCGTTGCTTTACGCCGGCACGTTGTTTCTCCCGGCGGCGCTGGTCGCGTGGTTTTGGCTGCCGGAATGCGATGACATTCACGCCGTGACGGACGCCGAGGTGAATCCGGCATTGGCCGTGCCGGAGTGATGCTCTAGGTTGCCCCTGCCAATGCCTGCATCCACCGACCCCCGCCTGTTACGCCTGCACCCGGCCGATAATGTGCTGACCGTGATCGCGACGCTGGAAGCAGGCGCGCAGATTCGCGTGGGCGATGCCGAATTCGTCGTCCCGACGCGCCTCCCGCTGGGCCACAAGGTCGCCGCGCGGGCCATCGCGGCGGGCGAGAAAATTGTGAAGTACGGCGCGCCCATCGGCTCCGCTTCGCGACCGATCGCGGCGGGTGAACACGCACACACGCACAACGTGCAGAGTGATTATCTGCCCACTTTTTTGCGCGAGGACCAGACACGCTATTTCGACCAGCACCACGCATGAACGGCTATCTTCGCAACGACGGACGCAAGGGGATTCGGAACGTCACGGTGGTCGTGTATCTCGTGGAGTGCGCACACCATGTGGCGCGGGAGGTCGTGTTTCCTTTTCGCGAGCAGGGCGTGCATCTGCTCGGCTTCCCCGGCTGTTATCCGAATGCCTACGCGCATCGCATGCTGAAGCAGCTTTGTACGCATCCCAATGTGGGCGCGGCGTTGCTCGTGTCGCTGGGTTGCGAGGGTTTCAATCGTAAAAACCTGCTCGAGGATATCCGTGCCACCGGGCGGCCGGCCGACGTGCTGGTCATCCAGGAAACAGGCGGCACGCGGAAAACGATTGAAGAAGGCCGCGCCTGGATTGCCAAGGCCCTGGAGCAGACGGCTACGGTGCCGCGCGTCGCCATGGACGTGAGCGATCTCGTCGTCGGGACGGTCTGCGGTGGCTCGGACGCCACGAGCGGCATCACCGCCAACCCGGCCGTCGGGCGCACCTTTGATTTGCTCGTCCAAAATGGAGCGCGCGTCGTTTTCGAAGAGACTGGCGAATTGATCGGCTGCGAGCGGATCATGGCTTCGCGGGCCGCGCGCCCCGAGCTGGCGCCGGAACTGATCGCCTGCGTCGAAAAGGCGGGCCGCTATTACACCACGCTCGGCCACGGCAGCTTCGCGCCGGGTAATGCGGAAGGTGGGTTGACCACGCTGGAAGAGAAATCCATGGGCGCCTACAGCAAGAGCGGCAACTCGCCGATCAGCGGCATTCTCAAGCCGGGCGACGTGCCGCCGGCCGCCGGCCTCTATCTCCTCGATGTCGTGCCCGACGGCGAGGTGCGCTGGGGCTTCCCGAACATCAGCGACATCCAGGAAATCGGCGAACTCATCGCCTGCGGCTCGCACGTCACGCTCTTTACCACGGGGCGCGGCTCGGTGGTCGGTTCGGCGATTTCGCCGGTGATCAAGATCTGCGCCAACCCGGAAACCTTCCGCCGCTTGAGCGAGGACATGGACGTGAATGCCGGGCGCATCCTCGAAGGTGCCGCGACGCTCGATGAAGTGGGGCGCGAGATTTACGACCGCATCCTGCGCGTGGCGGCGGGCGAAAAAACCGCCAGCGAAGCGATGGGCCATTCCGAGTTCTCGCTGGTCTACAAAAGCTTCGATCCCCTCGGCCCGGCCTGCCTCCCGCACTGAGCAAAGTCGGCAAACGCTTGACTCCGGGGCGTTTGGCCCTTTCTTTCGGCCCTTCATGTCCGCACTTCGTTATACCGCGTTATTACTGCTGCTCGCCCTGAGCGGCTGCTCGATGTTCGAGAGTGAAGCGTCGATGCAGTTGCACGAGCCGCCGCCGCCGAAGAAAAAGGATTCCGCGTGGTGGAAATTGGGCAACAGCGGACCGCAGGATGCGACGGCCTCCCTGGAGTATCAGCGCATGCATTCCGAGACGGACAAGTCGCTGGTGGCGCTGGTGGTGCGCAACACGCACCTGAACAAGACCATCGAGGGAGATATGCGCACGACGATCGAGACGGGGTCGAATGAAAGCAAGGTGGACACCATCCATTTCGTGCTGGCGCCGAACGACTCGAAGAAGGTGCTGGTCTATCCCGCGAGCATCCACATGACCTACGAGGTCACCGCCTTTTTCAAGGAGTAGGCGGGTGCCCGGTGTGCAGCGCCTTTTCGAGCGCTGCGACGATGATATTTTGCAGCACGGTCATGGCCTTGTCGCTGGCATTGGTGCGGACGTAAACCGTGTGGTCCTTGAGTTCGACAAAGTCCCAATCGTCGGCGCCGATTTTGACGATGACCACTTTCTTCACGTCGCGCTCGATGGCGTCCTTGCCCACTTGGTCCCGACCCACCTCGCTCACCGCGCCGACGATGCGGTTGGCGACGATGTAGAGGTTGCCCCAGGCCTCGGCGTCATGACCGAAGCTGACGGCATCCACGGCGAGCGCGACCTTGATGTCTGTGTTGTCCTCGATCGCCTTGGCCGCCGCCGGGAGGGTCTGCTTGTTCGCCTTTTCAGCATAAGTAATGTTGAAATGTTGGGCGTGTAGCGCCGCCGGGGCGGTCGCGATAATGAACGCGGTGGCAGCGAAAACTCGGTTCATGGTTACCCGTAGGAAGGGCCCGGTTCGCCGCGGGGTCAAGCGGTGTTTTTTTGTGCTTCCGCCGGGGCCGTGCTAGCTTGAACGCTTATGTCTTTCCAACTCGCTTCACGGTACCAGCCCAAGGGAGATCAGGCCCAGGCGATTGCGAAATTGACGAAATCCGTCGAGGCCGGCAACCGCCACCAGACCCTCCTCGGCGTCACCGGCTCGGGCAAGACTTTCACCGCGGCCAACGTCATCCGGAACGTGGAGAAGCCCACGCTGGTCATCTCCCACAACAAGACCCTCGCCGCGCAGCTTTACTCCGAGTTCCGGCAGTTCTTCCCGGACAACGCGGTCGAGTATTTCGTCAGCTACTTCGATTACTACCAGCCCGAGGCCTAC
>NZ_JBDUCX010000268.1:0-8819 GCF_040003245.1 Chthoniobacter sp. | reverse complement strand
ACACCCACCACGGCGTGCGCATCCAGGACGCCGCGCTCGTCGCCGCGGCCACGCTTTCGCACCGCTACATCAGCGACCGCTTTTTGCCCGACAAAGCCGTCGACCTCATGGACGAAGCGGCGTCGCGCCTCAAGATCGAGCTCGATTCCATGCCCACGGAGATCGACGTCATCGAGCGCGAGATCATGCAGGCCGAAATGGAGCGGCAGGCGCTGAAGAAGGAGAAAGATGCCGCCAGCAAAGAGCGCGTCGCCAAGCTGGAAAGGGAACTCGCCGAGATGCGCGAAAAGTCCGCCACGCTCAAGGCCCAGTGGCAGAGCGAAAAGAAGGTCATCGACGAGCAACGCAAGCTCAACGAACAGCTCGAACAATTGAAGATCGACCTCGAACGCGCGCAGCGCAGCGGCGATCTCACCGAGGCCAGCGAGATCCAGTACGGCCATATCCCCGCGGCCCAGCACGAGATCGAAGAGCACAATGCCAAGCTCACCGAGATGCAGCGCGATGGCCGGCAGATCTTGAAGGAGGAAGTCACCGACGACGACATCGCCGAGGTCGTCAGCGCGTGGACGGGCATCCCCGTGACCAATCTCCGCGAGAGCGAACGCGAGAAACTCATCCGCATGGAAGACCGCCTCGGCGCACGGGTCATCGGCCAGAAGCCGGCCATCACCGCCGTGTCGAATGCCGTGCGGCGCGCCCGCGCGGGCTTGCAGGACGAGAATCGCCCCATCGGTTCCTTCATTTTCCTCGGCCCCACCGGCGTCGGCAAAACCGAGCTCAGCCGCGCGCTCGCCGAATTCCTCTTCGATGACGAGGGGGCCATGGTGCGCATCGACATGAGCGAATACATGGAGAAGCACAGCGTCGCCCGCCTCATCGGCGCGCCGCCCGGCTATGTCGGCTTCGAGGAAGGCGGCCAGCTTTCGGAAGCCGTGCGCCGCAAGCCCTACAGCGTCGTCCTCTTCGACGAGATCGAAAAGGCGCACCACGACGTCTTCAACGTGCTCCTGCAAGTGCTCGACGACGGCCGCATCACCGATGGCCAGGGCCGCACCGTCGATTTCAAGAACACCGTCATCATCATGACGAGCAACCTCGGCTCACAGTACATCCTCGACGCGACCGACAACGTCGAGCAGCGCGAAGCCCGCGTGATGGAAAGCCTGCGCGGCCACTTCCGCCCCGAGTTCCTCAATCGCGTCGACGAAGTCATCATCTTCGACCGCCTCAGCGACGAAGACCTCGCGAAAATTGTCGAGATCCAGACCGCGCGCCTCGTCAAGCGCCTCGCCGCGCAGAAGATCACCCTGCATCTCACCGACGCCGCCAAACACCACCTCGCCCATGAAGGTTACGATCCCGTGTATGGCGCCCGCCCGCTCAAGCGCGCTATCCAGCGCAGCCTGCTCGACCCACTCAGCATGGAGATCCTCGCCGGCAAATTCCGCGAAGGCGACGTCATCACCGCCGACGTGAGAGACGGGAAGATCGTGTTCACGAAGTGAGCGCGCCGCACGTGCCAAAGCCCCATCGCAATGAGTCAGAAACTTACGGGACGGGACACGAGGACATCCCTCAGGGATGTTTGGCGGGGATGGCGAGGACTTGCCCGACCGCGAGTTTCTTCTCATCCACGATGTGATTGGCCGTCTTGAGCGCGGCCACGGTCACGCCGTTCTGACTGGCGATACCACCGAGCGTCTCCCCCTTGGCCACGGTATGCGTGGTATGAAAGCCACCGACCACCGACTCAGGCTTGGGCTTGCTGTGGGTTACGGGCTTGGCCGTGGGTGTCGCCGTTTCCGGTGCAGGGGAACGGCCCGGCTGATAGTGGGCGAGCGCCGGGTCCATCTGCACGATCTTCGCCTCGAGCTTGCGATCGGCCTCTTCGTAGGCCGCTTTCACCTTCGGATCACGCAACGCGACCTTGCGCATCTGCTGGTATTCCTGATCGAGGTTGGTGCCAGTAGCGGCGTGGAGCGCGGGGGAAACGAGCAAGGCGGCAGTGAGGGCGAGAAGCGACAATTTTGGGGACATCTTCATCGCATAACGAATCGGCGTGCTGCACCGCAAGCTCGGCTTGATCCTCAGTTCACGGCCGCTCGGCAAAGGGATGCAATTGCGGCACCGACTGCCACACCTTCTGCGCGACCCCCGACGGCGCTTCTCCGCCGACTTCGATCCGCACCACACCCGGCTCCTCCCGGGGATCGGGCGGCTCCGCGGCTTCCAGTTGGGAAGCGAGCAGTGACGCTGGGAAGAAATGGGTCTGCGCCTTTTCGCGCTGCAATAGGCGCTCCTTCAAAATGTCCGGCCGCACATCCAGCCAGGCAATTGCCACCTGCCCGCCCACCATCCGCGCTTCGTTCACATAAGTGCGGAACCGGTCCCGTGTCCGGCGCCGCAGACACGAGCAGGCGATGGTCACGCTCTCCCCTCGCCGACGCCAGGCGACCATCCCGCCGATGATGCGCTCCGCCCAGTTCTGGCGGTAAGCATCCGAGAGCGGTATCCCATTCTTCATGCTCTCCACCGCTTCGCGGCTGTGGTAATCGTCGGCATCGATGAGCGGCAGGCTCAGCTCCTTGGCGATCTCCTCGGCCACGACGCTCTTTCCCGAGCCGCTGGGGCCGGCGACGATCAGGGCATACCAGCGGTCTCTTACGAGCACATCCGACATGGGTGTCTCCTTTCGGTAGGGGCAACAGGGAAAAGCGAGGGGTGGAAACGCATGGCGGTCAGCACACTGCAAATGTTTGCGTGGCTCTGCCAAGCATTCAGTTGCCGCTTGCCCCTCCTTATAGGAACCCCGCCCGTTCCTTCTCAGACCGGCGCAACAGGAACGAAAAAGTGACGGAAACGCGCACTTTTTTCTTGACTTTTCAGAGGCAATAGCCTACACTGCCCGACGCTTGATGGTGGAGCAGAAGAAAGGGCAACGCGGCAGGAAGGGCGGCTTGGGAGCGGAGAATTCAGATGACGATGCGATATCATACCCACACCTGTTGGTCTGCAGTTGGCCGCGGGGATCACCGGCGGCGGCTTCCTCCTATTTTCCCTCAAGCCGACTTAAGCCAAATCAAGGTAAATCAAGCCTGCTATATTTCGCAACCAGCCTTGATACGCCGCTCACCCGGAAGGGGGCCTCGTTAGTGAACCACAGAGTAATTCGAGCGGAGCGAACCGCAGATGGTGCCGTGGCCGGAGGTGGGCGGCACAAAAGCCAGGCGAAGCCTGCCCGTCAGGGGGGCGATGGCGATCGCCAGCAATCCAGTCCAATCGTGCCTAATCGTGCCACCAATTTTTACGGCCGCGTCAGCTCGCCGGGAATGCCCGCAGTCTGTGACCGGCTCCGCTCTTGCCGTCGACCAGTCGTCTTATCTCCGGATCACGATAAGCGACTGCGCAGGGCAGCCCACGTGATACGCCGCTTGCTCCGTGCCCAATTTAAGGATGATCGTCCGATCGTCGTGCGCGCCGGCCAGCGGCACAACGGAAATGAGGGCGGATGGCTGTCCCGCAGGAATCGTGACACTCGTCGGCAACGCCTGAAAGTCCTCACCACTCGCGGCCTCACCGCTGAGGGTATAATCGACGTGCAACGGCGCCGCGGTGCTGCCCGTGCGGGTCACCCGCCATTCACCGGCCTGCCCCGCCTGCGCGCGGGCGCGGGAGACCGTTGCGGAGACGTAAACGAGTGGAGTAGCACCGCCGGTAGGATCGGTGTTGTTGAAGTAATGCTCGATATGGGCGTAACCGCCCGAGAGCTTCGCGCTGTCCGTCGAGTCGCCGGAATTGAGGCCGAACTGCTTTTCCCAATAGTCGGGGATGCCGTCGTGGTCGGTGTCGGTAAGCGCCGGGAGCGAACGGTAGTCCGGCCAGCGTTCGTTGGGCGGCAGATCGGTTTCCTTTTGGATGATGCGGCCCGTGCCTTCGCGCACCCCGTGGACGATGCGCAGGTCGGTGGCGTCCCGCGCCGGCAGCGTGGCTCCCGCCTCGGCGAGCACCGTCTCGTAAGCATCCTGGGCGCTTTGGACATGAGGAGGAAGCACGGCGAAAGGCGCCTCCGCTACCATCACTGCCTTTTGCGAGGGGGTGAGTTTCTTGAGCTTGGGCGCATAATCCACGGCCTGTCGGTTGTCGTTGGTGGAGGTCTCGGAGCCGCGAATCACATTGCCGCTGGCGTAGGTGCGCGCTTCGGGGTCGCCGTGAAACCCGAAGGCGACCGAGCGAATGTCCGCCGGCGTGTCGAGGCCGGGCTGGTAGTAGTTACTGAGCCAGTTCAAATGGATGCGTTCGCTGCCGGTGTGCGTGGCATATTCCGACCAATTGGCCACGACGCTATTGAAGAGCGTCAGCACCGCAGGCACGTCTGCGCCCCCGGTCATGCGTGGATTGCGCAGGCGGTTGTTGGCGTAGAGCATGTGGTGCATCGTGGACCGCCCATCCGGCGCCTCGCTCCCCCAAAGCGAACCTTCGGAATGGTTCGGCGGAGTCTGCTTGGAGTTGGTATAGTCGAGCCCTTCCGCGGCGATGCAATAAGCGACGGTCGTGCGATCGGAGTGCGTAACGGTGAGGTTCTCGTCCGTCGCCCACGAGGTCGAGCAGTGGTCGATCATAATATTGGTGAGGCTCTCGAAAGCGTGCATGAATTTGCCCCGTTCCGCTTTCTTCGCTTTGCGCTTCTCGAAGGCCTCGGTCGTCTGCCCGCCCGCCTCCGTCGCCACGCCCTTGGTCGTCGGCTTTACCTCGAGCGCATCACCCGTGTCCGTGTCGCGCACGAAGCCCCGCCGCGAGCGCAGGTAGCGGACGATCACGTTGCTGGCGGAAATCTCCAGCGCGCCGCCCTTGAGGCAGATGCCCTCCCCCGGCGCAGTCTGCCCCGCGATGGTGATGTTCGGCTGGGCGATCGAAAGTCTGCCGCCCTTCTCCTTGCCGTCTTTGCCCCCGGTGAGATCGATGATTCCCGAAACCTCGAAAACGACAATGCGATTGGGCTGGCTGACGGCATCGGCCAGGCTGCCCGGTCCGTCCGTGTGAAGATTGGTCACGCGATAAACGCTGCCCCCTCGGCCGCCCGTGGTGAATTCACCTCCGCCCTCCGCGCCGGGAAAGGCCGGCACCGATTCCGCCAACAGCGGAACGGCCAGAGCCGGCAGCAGGATCGAGAGGATGGAAACCGCGAGCGTGGCTTGGGGGGAAGAGCGCATCATCGGGTAACAGCGCGAGAAGTTCCGATTCGGACTTTTATCGGCGCCGCGACCCACGTCTCCGCGTCAATCCTTGATGGAAAGCGACACCAGCTCGAGCACCCGCCACAGCGAGTTGGGGGGATTTCCTTCGAAGAATCCGGTGTTCGGGAGCGGCTGCCAGTTGTCGCGGTCATGGCTCTGCTCGGGTTGCGGCAGGCCGGTGAGCGAGGGGTCGTACTGGTTGTCCTTCCCGCCGAGCTTGTAGATCACGAGATCGAGCGAAGGCACGACGAAGATGCAGAAGCCGCCGGCGCCGGACTTGAAGAACGCGTCGCGCGGCGCGCCGAGCACGTGGCCATCCGAGTTCTGCTCGAATTGCAGGCTGAACGGCGCGTGCGGATCGTAAGGCGACATCTGATGGCACAGCTCGATGTAATCCGACGGTACGAGCTGCTGGTCCTTCCATTTGCCCTTGTGCAGCAGGCAATAGCCAAAGCGTATCGCGTCGGTGGCGTGCAGCGCGGTGCTGCCGGCGCCATTAGCATGCGGCATCAGGAAATCGCCGCGATGCAGGCAATAGCCCCACGGCCCCCAGCCCATTGGCTTGGCCAGGCGTTCGTTGATATAATCCTGCAACTCCATGCCGGTGACATGCCGGAGCACGATGGAAGCAATGTGCGGCGAGGGCGACGAATACGAATAACCCGCGCCCGGGTCCGTCCACAGCGGCACGCGCAGCGAAGACATATCGAGATCGTGAATGTCCTGGCCCTTCACCGGCTTGAGTTGCGTTACCTTGCCCATCACATAGCCGGTCGGCGTCTGCCCTTCGCCCCAGTAACCCGCGCTCATGCTCAGAAGCTGGCCGAGCTTGATGTCCGCCTTGCGTGGATCGTCCAGCGGCAGCGCCTCGGGCAGGTATTTCTCCGTGAAGACCTTCGTATCGAGGCCTTGTGGAATCTTGTCGTGAAACTCATGGAGCATGATCCCGCAGGCAATACTCGTGAAGGCCTTGCCGGTGGACGCCATGTCGGGATTGGCATTGCGGCTCGCGCGCCCAAAGTACTTCTCGTAGACCAGATAGCCGTGCCGCACCACGAGCAAGCCGCCATTCCCGGTGCTGCGCTCCGTGACTGTGTAAGCCGCATCGAGCACGGACAAATCCATCCCGGCCTTCTCGCGAATTTCCTGCGCGGTCTTCAGCGTGCGCCACCCGCCATCACTATCCGGCGGCGGAAAGTAATCGGCGGCGAAGCTCGATGCGCACAGGCCCGTCGCCAAGGCGAGACCACTGAAAACTGGGGAAAACAAGAATTTCATTACCCCAGTCTGGCGACGATATCACGCAAAGGAAATAGCGATTTGAATCTCTCGCCCCTACTCCCGGTCCTGCACCCACCGAATCGCAAAGTGCAGCAGTTCCGCGGCGTTGTTGAAATTCATCTTCTCCTTGATGCGGGCGCGATAGGTATCGATCGTCGCCACGCCGAGCTCGAGCTTGGTCGCGATCTCCCGCGTCGTCCGCCCCCGCCCGATCAATTCGAGCACTTCCAATTCCCGGTCCGTCAGCCGATCCACGGAATGCGGCGCGCTCTTCACCCCGCTCGAAATACTGCGCAGAAATTCCGACGCCATCTTGTCGGACACATACACATCGCCGGCCAGCACGCGCCGCACGGCGGTGAGGACTTCCGCTGGCTGCTGGTGCTTCGTGATGTAGCCATTGGCCCCCGAGCGCAAGACCCGCTCCGCGTAGAGCGATTCCTCGTGCATCGAGAGGACGAGAATGGGCAGCGTCGGCGCATGCAGCTTGATGCTCTTGATGAGATCCAGCCCGCTGGAGTTCTTGAGCGTGATATCCACGATCACCAAATCCGGCGCCTCCAGCCGGATCGTTTCCATCGCTTGTTTCGCGTCCTCCGCTTCGCCACAAACCTCCATGTCCGGTTCGTGATTGAAAATCTGCGCCAGCCGCTCGCGGACCAGCGGGTGATCGTCGACAATCATGACACGCTTCTTCGTCATAGCTCGAAGCTGTTGCGCTGCAGTTCGTGGGGATTCATCTTATTGATCGTGCACGTTACTACTGTCCCCGTCGGGCTGTTCGGTTCAATGTCCAAATGCCCGCCTTCCATGTGCGCCCGGTAACGCATGGTATTGAGACCCATTCCCCCCTTCTCCACCTTGCCCGGGTCGAAGCCGATTCCATCGTCGCTCACCCGCAGGGAAAGTTCGAAGCCGGTGGATTCCAAGGCAATGATCACTGATCTGGCGTGTCCATGTTTCACCGCATTGCTGACCGCCTCCTGCGCGATGCGGAAGAGATGAATCGCGCGGGTATTATCCGGAATGGAGACCGATTTGGGATAAATCAGGAAGCAGGAGACACCCATCAATTTCGAAGTCCGCAACGCCAGGCTTTCCAGCGCCGAGGCCAGGCCGTCTTCATCGGAATCCACCGGGGACAGGCCGCGCGCCAGGTCGCGTGCCGTCACCAACGCATCTTGCAACAAGTCCGCGATCTCCCCCGCCGTCGCCGCCTTCGCCGGCGCTTCCTTTTCCAAATCCTGCTTCAAAAGTCCGGCGGTGTAAGCGATGGCCACCAGGTACTGGCACACGCCATCGTGCAAGTCATGCCCGATACGCACCTGCTCCCGTTCGCTGACGCTGATAATCTCTTGCTCCATCAACCGCAGACGCTCGGAAAGTTCCAACTGGGCCCGGCTGAAATCGCGCTGCCTCTTCGACGCCAGGCCGGCGACCACCACGAGGAGAAAGAAGATCAGCCGGACGACTGCCTGCCAGAGCCGCAGCCATTCCTGCGAGTAGATGTGTCCCGTGGCCATATCCACGCAGTACCAGACGATGGCGCTCAGCACTGCCGTGAGCACGGCGCCCTTGCGGCCACTCCACCAGACCATGAGCAGGATCGGGATGGAGTAGAATGGAAAGAACTCCACCTCATAATCCGTGAGATAATCGAGGACGCCGATCAGTCCGACAAGGAAGATCGCGTCGAAGGACATCCAGACCGGTGATCTCTGCCGAAAGAAGGCCGCGGCGCTCCGGAAAAACCTGGCACTGCCGTCTTCTGGAATCGAAATCGCGGTAGGCGGGACAGGGCTGGGCACGCTCGGGAACTTGAAAGCAATCCACTGGGCTGGTCAACGGCAGAGATGTAGCGCCCGCCGTTACATTCCTGTGCGATGTGCGATGACATTGAATCGTCCAACTCCGCTCTGGAACTGTTGCTTTCTATCAGGCCCCTCGCCGTCCCGATCCGCTTCGACTCGGCAGTCCGCGCCGTCTTTTCTCTGTCGCATGGAATTCTTCACTTGATCGGCACATTCAATGCTAACGGACGCCGCGACTCGAAAACCAAGATCGCGTCAGTGTCTCGTCGCAGGCACCACCAGCCAACCAACCACCACCACCACCCGTTTCGTCCAGATGATTCATCTATCTCGAAAAATGCTTACCGCGAGCGCAGCACTCCTGCTCTCGCTTGCCGCCACTAGTAACCAATTGTGTGCGCAGGATGCGCCACCTGCCGCCCCAGCTCCCGCAGCAGCCGCTCCCGCACCTGCCGCAGCTCCTGCGGAGGCCGCCAAGGAGGCCGCTCCC
>NZ_JBDUCX010000267.1:0-8824 GCF_040003245.1 Chthoniobacter sp. | reverse complement strand
TACTGCTGCATCATCGGGGTCAGGGTTTCGGACATGGCGGGAGAGTAGGAGGGAAAGGCGAGGGGCGAAAGGCGAAAGGCGATTGCGCCTGGGCTTAGGTGGCCGCTTCGCTGGCCGTGATGGCGGCGGTGTCGCGGCCGAGATAGCGGGCGCCGAACAGCCAGAAGACGCTGGCCACGGCCATCATGCCGGAGACGACGAGGAAGGCGGTGTTCATGTTGGACTTGCCGGCGATCCAGCCGATGAGCGGGGGCGAGACGGCGTCGCCGAAGATGTGGATGGCGAGGATGTTCAGGGCGAAGGCCGTGGCGCGGGTGCCAGAGGGGGTGACGTTGGCGAGGGCGGCATTGGCCGGGCCGGTGTTGAAGAAGAGGAAGAAGATCGACAGGAAGACCAGCACCCACGCGCCGGGGAAGGGCGTGTACAACATCAGGACGGTGGCGGGAAAGGCGAAGAAGATGGTGACGGCGGAGACGAGGAAGTAGGCGCTCGGGTAGCGGCGGCGTACGCGGTCGCCGGTCCAGCCGCCGAGGATGGTGGCGAGCAGACCGGCGGTGGCAGTGATGGCGCCGAAGGTGAAATTGATTTTGCCGAGGTCGGGATGCCCGCCGAAATCGGCGGCGCGATAGGTATACAAATAGCGAGGGACCCAGAAGGACATGCCGCCCATGGCGAACGTCATCGCGGCCATGGCAGCCGTGTTGAGCGTGTAGGAGCGAATGCGGTAAAGGGCGAGGACGTCGGCGACTTTGATCTTCGGCTTTTGGTGGGTCGCGTCGGTGCGGGCGCGCACCCCGCGCGGGTCGCGCATGAAGACGCAGAGCCCGGCGAGGACGAGGCCGGGAAATGTGACGAGGTAAAAGGGCCAGCGCCAGCCCCAGTGCTGGCCGACCGCGCCGCCGAAGGCGTAGCCGATCGCGCTGCCCACCGGGATGGCGACGTAGAAATAGGAGAGCATCCGCCCGCGCTTTTCCTCGGGATAAAGATCCGAGATGATGGTCGGCGCGGCGGGGCCGTAGGCGGCTTCGCCGACGCCGACGAAAACGCGCGTGAGGACCAGCATGGTGAAGGTCGCCGCCATGCCGGACCAACCGCTGGCCAGGCTCCACAGCGCCACGCCGAAGGCGATGATCTGCCAGCGCGAAAACCGGTCGGCCAGCCAGCCGAAGAGCGGCGCGAGGATCATGTAGCTGACGAGGAACGCGGTCGCCAGCGCGCCCGTCTTGGCCATCGCCGTCTCGTCCTTGGCGCCGAAGAATTGATCGGAAATCAGTGGCTCGATCGCGGCGAGGATGTAGCGATCTATGTAGTTGAACAGATTGATCGCCAGCAGGAGCGCGAGGGCGCGGGTGGCGTGACGATGAGTGGATGGTGATTGGTCCTGCATGCCCGGAAACGCGGGCATCCCATGCGTTTCGTCTTTCCAAGGGAAGCCCATTCTCAATACTGCCGCGCTGTGGAATCCGCCCGCCAACCCTCCTTTGCCGAACGCTTCGTCCGTGGCGTCGGCCAGTTTCTCGCCCGGCTCGTCTATCGCGTGGGAGCGCATGGGGTGGAACAGTTGCCCCAAGGCGGCTTTTTGCTGCTGCCGAACCACCTCACCTGGGTCGATGCCGTGGTGCTGCAACTGGCCTGTCCGCGGCCGATTCGTTTCGTAGTCTTCGCCGACATCTACAATCTGCGCTGGCTCAATCCGATCTTCCGCGCGGTGGGCGCGCTGCCCATCTCGCCGCGCAAGGCGAAGGACGCGGTGAAGCTGGCGGTGGAAGCGATCCAGGCGGGCGAGATCGTGTGCATCTTTCCGGAGGGCGAGCTTTCGCGCAGCGGGATGCTGCTGCGCCTGAAGCGCGGCTATGAACTCATCGCGCGCCAGGCGGAAGCGCAGGTCGTGCCGGTGTGGCTCGACCAGCTCTGGGGCTCGATCTTTTCCTTCAAGGGCGGGAAGTTTTTCCTAAAATGGCCGCGGCAGTATCCGTACCCGGTGACCGTGGCGTTTGGGGTGCCGCTCAAGGCGGAGGAAGCGGACATCGCGACGGTGCGGTCGCGGTTTCTCGAGCTCGGGGAGTTTTGCTACCAGCACCGGCCATTCCTGAGCGGGCACCTGGGCGAGGCGTGCCTGCGCGGGTTGAAGAAGCATCAGTTCGACGTGGCGGTGATTGATGGCTTCGACCATTCGAAACTCACCCGCGGTTCGTTGCTTGCCGTGGCGATCACGCTCAGCCGTTACATCCGGCGGGAATGCCCGCGGCACCGCATTGCGATCGTGCTCCCGCCGGGCAAGGCGGGCCTGGTGGTGAACCTCGCGGTGATGCTGGCGGACAAGGTGCCGGTGAACCTGAATTTTACCGCCGGCAAGGCGTCCATCGAGGCCTCGATGGCCATCGCGGAGATCAAGCATTGCATCACGGCCCGTGCGGTGTCGAAACGGCTTCCCGATTTTCCGTGGCCGGAGCACACGGTGATGCTCGACGAAGTGCTGCCGCCGATGAAGCGGGATATCGCGCTCTGGCGCACCGCGGTGTTGCTCGTTCCGGCGTGGGTGCTGGCCCGCGCGCTGTGCATCCCACGCGAGGGGGATCGTCGCGAGGCGTTTTTGCTGTTCACCAGCGGATCGAGTGGCACGCCGAAAGGCGTGGCGCTCACGCATCGCAACCTGCTTGGCAATGTCGCGCAGTTCGCACTCATGCTCGAGTTCGAGCGGGGCGAGAGCGTGCTCGGTTCGCTGCCATTTTTCCACAGCTTCGGCGCCACGGTCACGGTGCTCTTTCCGATGATGGAGCCGGTGACGGTTGTGACTTATCCGAATCCGCTGGAGATCGGGAAGCTCGCGGCGCTGATCCAGCGCTACAAGGTCTCGCTGGTGGTGACGACGCCGACATTCCTGCGCGGCTACATGCGCAAGGCCGAGCCGCAGCAACTGGCTTCGCTCAAGTTGCTCGTCACCGGCGCGGAGAAGCTGCCGACGGATTTGCAGAAATCCTTTGAGGAGCAATTCAAGATGAAGGTCTTGCAGGGCTACGGGCTGACGGAGACCTCGCCGGTTGTGGCCTTCAATCTGCCTGACGTGCAACTGTCGCATCCCAGTGATTCTCCGCAGCCCACGAGCCGCGATGGTTCCATCGGCAAGCTGGCGCCGGGCATCGCCGCGCGCATCTGCGATCCCGAGACCGACGCGCCGCTCTCGCTGCACGCCACGGGCATGCTGTGGCTGAAGGGCGCGAATATCTTCGAAGGCTACCTGGAAGACCCGAAACGCTCGACCGAGGTGCTGAAGGATGGCTGGTTCAAGACGGGCGACCTGGCGCGTTTCGACGAGGATGGCTTTTGCTTCATCGAGGGGCGGCTCTCGCGTTTCTCGAAGATCGGCGGCGAGATGGTGCCGCACGAGACGGTCGAGTCACGAATCGTG
Source organism: Chthoniobacter sp. (assembly GCF_040003245.1). Lineage (NCBI taxonomy): Bacteria > Pseudomonadati > Verrucomicrobiota > Spartobacteria > Chthoniobacterales > Chthoniobacteraceae > Chthoniobacter > Chthoniobacter sp. The sequence continues at coordinate 5,415 of NZ_JBDUCX010000267.1, read as the reverse complement.
GAAGCGTTCGGCCTGGCCGGAGAAGGGGAGCGGACGTGTGCGATCACCGCGATTCCCGACGAGGCGAAGGGCGAGGCGCTGGTGCTGCTGACGACCAGGGAAATCAACAGCACGGATCTGCGCAAGAAGCTCTCCGAGGCCGGGCTGCCGAATCTGTGGATCCCGAAGATCGTCAAGCGGATCGACGCCATGCCGGTGCTGGGGACCGGCAAGCTGGATCTCCAGCGGTGCAAGGAATTGGCGGCGCAATCGTGAGTCTATGACGACTTGCCAGGTCTGTAGTGCGGCAGTGAATGACGACGATCTCATCGTGCTCGAGGGACGTCGGGTGTGCCCGGCTTGCAAGCCGCTGGTCGTGCAACAGCTCAAGGAAGGTTGCCTTCCGCCCATGCCGTCGGCATTGCCCATCGAGCTCGCCGAGTATGAGTTTGGGTATTGGGAACTCATCAAGAAAACCTGGAGCATCTGTCGTCAGGATTGGCCGGCGATCGTGGGCCTGCAGTTGCTGGTCTCGCTGCCGTCTGAACTGCTGGTGGCCATGGCTTCGACCGGAGATGATGAGCATATGCGCCCTTCCTGGCGCATGACCCAGTATCTGGATTCGTTTGTCGGAGTCGTGGCGGTGCTTGGCATCGCCTGGGTGGTCAACGAACGGGTCCAGGGGCGCTCGTTGTCGTTCGTCGAGGCTCTAAAAAAGGCGGTGCCTCGCTGGCTGCCAGCCATCGGGACCAACCTGGTCATGGGCTTGATCGTGGTTCTGTGGGCGCTGGCCCTCATCGTTCCGGGAATCGTCTATTTGGGCTACTACACCTTTGCCGTCTATGTGGTGGCGCTACGCGGACGCGCGTCGACCCACGCACTCAATTACAGCAAGGGCCTGGTCAAAGGGCGCTGGTGGCGGGTCGTCGGAAAAATGGTCGGGTTGTTCCTGCCGCCGATCGTTCCCATGTTTATCATTGCCGTGCCGCTGGCGTTCCTCCCGCAATCCCAGTTTGTGGAAATTTTCCGCGAGACGCTGAACGATTTGCTGCTCTCATTCTGTCAAGTCGGCGGAGCATTGTTGTTCCTGAATCTGGATGCCGTGGAGCGGAAGACGCCGTTGAGCGCGATCACTTTGAGTGGCGTTGGTTCCCGGGAGCCGGGGCAGATGGGAACGAGCGCCACATAGGTTGCACGAGGAACAGCGGGCCGCGGTCCGCCATCGCTCAAGACGGCGAGCAGAACCACAGCTTGTTGCCCTCGCTGTCGAGGAAGCTGCCGACGTCGAATTCATCGTACGTCTCCACCGGGTCGGAAATGGTGACACCGCGCGAACGGAGCACCGCCTCGGTGCGACGGGCGTTTTCCGTGGCGATGGTCACGCGGGGGTTGGGCGCTTCGGTGGGCGGGGCATACCATTCCGGCTTGAGCATCAGAATGGTCTCGCCGAGCAGCCAGCCGACCGCCTCGGTGCCCTCGAAGGCCGGGGCCAGGCCCAGGGTCTCCTGGTAAAAATAGTTGGCCCGGTCCAGGTCGGTGACGGCGAACGCGATGACTTTGACGCGGAGAAAACCGAGAGGTGAAGCGCTCATGCGGCGTTACCATGCGACTGCTGGCTTGCGCGGTGCAATCGCGATTTCCGGTTGTCATCCGGCAAAAGGCAGGCATTTTTCCCCGCCATGCGTTCCATCTGCCTATTTCTCGCCGCCTGCCTCCTCTTCTGCACCGCACCCGTGCGCGCGGCGGACCCGCAGCCCAAGGCGACGAGCGGCGAGTTCATCATCCTGACCGGTGGCGTCTCCCTGTGGCAGTGGGAAAAATGGAAGGCCGCGCCGCATGACAACTGGTGGATGAACTTCGTGCGGGCCTCGCGCATTCGTATCGAGCAAATCCAGCAGGAGACGCCCGGTGCGCAGATCACCTGGCTGGTGTATCGCCCGGCCTACCTCGCCCGCGCCAAGCAGGACGGCAACGACCTCATCGGCCACATCCAGAGCGTGCGCGATGCCTTCAACGTCAAGCTGGTCTTCTTCGACCGCCCCTCGGAAGTCATCACCTACCTGAACAGCGGCCAGCCGCGCGACAAGGTGAAGATCGCGGACTTCGAATACTTCGGCCACAGCAACAAGGCCTGCTGGATGTTCGACTACTCCAACAACATCGACAGTGCGTCGAAGGCGTGGCTGCACCAGGACGACATGGCCAAGATTCAGCGCGGCATTTTCTCGAAGGACGCCTTCGTGAAGAGCTGGAGCTGCCACACCGGCGAGAGCATGAGCCAGGTCTTCCGCAAGGACACCGGCGTGGCCATGATCGGGGCCACCGGCAAGACGCAGTACATGACGGACGAACTGCCGATCGTCTCCACGCCCGGCGCCCGCTGGGTGCACTGATATTTCCGATTGCCGATTGGCGATTGCCAATTCGGTTTGCCTGCCGCGCGCTCAGGGCATTCGCGCGTTAATTCCAATCGACAATTGGCAATCGCCAATCCCCTTAGTTGCCCGGCACCGCGGGTGTGACGGTCGGGTCCGTTTGCGTGGTGTTCGTGCCGTCGAAGACGGCATTGCGATTCAAGCGCAGGGAGCTTTCGGCGCTGGTGTAGAGCTTGGTGAGGGTGTCCTTGTCGGACACGCGATACTCGATGGTGTGGGAGTGCGTGGTCGTCGGGTAATTCTTCACGACCTTTTGCCACACGTCCTGGCCGGTGAGCGCGGCGCCTTGCTGGAGCAACTGTTGCGCCTTATCGAGAGTCGCCTGCCCCAGCCCGATCGGGGAATTGGGGGTGGTCGGCTCAATGTAGTAAAAGCGGGCCAGGGCGTTGCCCACGGTATCGATATTCACTTCGGTCACGCGGGCCAGGCCATCGACGAGATATTCGTGGCTGCTCACCGAAACGATGGCGCGAAGGGCCACGGAGTACGAGCCCCCGGGCAGGTTGCAGCGCCACATCGGAATGTTGGTAGGCGCAGGCGTGGCTGCGGGAGTGGTCGGAGTCGTGGGCTGGTTGCCGCCGCCCTTTTGCGCGTGGAGCAATGGAGCCGTGAGGCACAGGAAAATGATGGGGAGGAATTTCATGGTGGGGCCAATGTGGACTGCCTTTTGAAAAACTTCCAGTATCGAACCGTACGCACGGCGAAGGGTTGCGGTGGGAAGGGTATCGAAACCATCGGGAACCTCAGAGGGTCGCACTGCGGATCGTGCGAAAGAGCCACGCCCGGGCGTAGGTCCAGTCGCGCTTGGCGGTGGGTGCGGAGATGCCCAGCACGGTGGCGGCTTCCTCGATCGAGAGGCCGGCGAAGTAGCGCAGTTTCACCAGTGCCGCCTTGCGCGCATCGTGGACGGCGAGCAGGTCGAGAGCTTCGTGGACGGCGAGCAATTCATCGTCTTTCGCGGGCGCGGCGATTTCGACTTCATCCACATCCACATGCCCGCCGCCACCCCCATGGCGCGCGGCGAGCTTGCGCCGGGCGCGGTCGATGAGGATGCGGCGCATCGCCTCGGCCGCTGCGCCGAAGAAGTGCGCGCGATTCTCCCAGCGCTGGCCGTCGCCCCCGAGCCGCAGCCACGCTTCGTGCACGAGCGCGGTCGGTTGCAACGTCTGGCCAGGGGCCTCGCGCGCCATCCGGGCGGCCGCCAGCCGGCGCAGTTCGGAGTAGACCATCACGAGCAATTGGTCGGCAGCCACCGGGTCGCCTTGCTGGAGCGTAGCGAGGAGATGGTTGATGTCGCTCACGGCTTGGCCGGCGCGGCGTCTGCCGGCGTGGAGTTCTTGCGCGCGGCGGCGGCTTGGTCGTAGGCGTCGAGCTTTTGCTGCCACTTCGCGGCTTCATCGGGTTTCGCGAGGGCATTGTAGAGGTTGACCAACCGAAGAAGAGTGTCGTGTAGGAGAACGGTGCCTTGGGTTGTCGTCATCGGCGCGTGCCCGCCGCTATCTTCATATTTCCTGATGCCTGCGTAGGCGGCCAAAGCCATTGGTTCTTCCTCGGCATACATTCCAAGTTGGGCATAGACGAAGTCCAATTGGCTCGTCGTCTGGAAGATCAACGGATGCCCAGGCTCCAACGTGCGCTTCGCTCGTTCCAGCAACTGAACGTAGAGCGGCAAAGCGTCAGCATATTTTCCGGAACCCATGCTGTGGAAGGCAAGGTCGTCCAGTGCTTGAAGCGTGTCGATGTGCGTCGGTCCCCTCGCGTCATTGGCGATCTGCAGTTTCTTTCGATATAGGTGAACTGCTTCGTCACTTTTGCCTGCTTGCACATAAGCCCACGCCAGATCAGTCATCGCAGCCAGAGTCTCTGGATGGTCTGGCCCTAGCACCCGTTGCGAGATGTCCAGAATCTGCCGGCAGAGCGTTTCTGCCAAAGCAGGCTTTCCATCCTGCCAGTAAAGTCTCGCCTGTTCTCGCATCGCTTTTATCGAGTTGAGATACTCCGATTCCGGCACACGTTGTTGGAGCATTCGGTAAAGGTCGAATTGTTGCTGTGCCTCTCCCGTAAGTCCCAAGGCCAGATATGCGCCGCCGATCGTTTGGCGCAGTTGAGCTTCCACCGCAGGCTGGTCCTGCAACTCCGTCGCCCGTTTGCTCGCCTCATCAAGCATCGCTTTCATCAAGGTAATGTCCTGCCCCTTGGCGGCATCCATGCGACGGAACATCTCGGCCAAAAAGTTCGCCATTTGCGCGCTTTTGGCGGCTTCGCTCATTGCTGTTTGCGTGCTCGTCTCGGCTTTGGCTCGCGAGGATTCGGCCACAGCCAATGCGGATTTTTCCCGCTGGTAGAGCACGGTTGAAGCGGCCAACCCCGCGATCAACGCCAGCGCCACGAGCGCCGCCGTCATCACTGGCCCCTTGTGCTTGCGAATGAATTTCCCCGCCGTGTAGCCGAAGCTGGGCGGACAGGCGACCACCGGTTCGCTCGCGAGGTGGCGCTGGATGTCCTCAGCAAAGGCGTTCGCCGTGTCGTAGCGGCGCGTGCGGTTTTTCTCGAGCGCCTTCATCACGATCCAGTCCAGGTCGCCGCGCAGGAGCCCGATGAGTTTTGCGCTGTCGCTCCGGCGATTTTGCGCGACGGCGGTCATCGCCGCGGCAGCCATCGTGCTCAGCGCCGTGGACGGGCGGGGTGGCTCTTGCTCGCGGATGGCGCGGCGAATTTCGTCGAGGCCGCGCTTCAGCAGCTCTTTGGGATCAAAGGGGGTGCGGCCGGTGAGCAGTTCGTAGAGCAGCACCCCGAGCGCGTAGATGTCGGTGCGCGTGTCGATGTCGAGGCCGCTCATCTCCGCCTGCTCAGGCGACATGTAGAGCGGTGTGCCGATCATCTGTTCGAATTGCGTGAAGAGGGTAAGGTCGGTGAGCCGCTGCTGGGTCGCCTTGGCCACGCCGAAGTCGATGACCTTGGGCACGGGCACGCCGTCGTGCAGGGTGACGAGGATGTTCGA
>NZ_JBDUCX010000070.1:0-28534 GCF_040003245.1 Chthoniobacter sp. | reverse complement strand
CTCTTCTGCTTCGACGACGACGTCGGCCCCGGCCTCCCCCTCTGGCTCCCGCGCGGCACCGTCCTCATCGAGGAACTGGAAAAGCTCGCCAAGGAAACCGAATTCGCCGCCGGCTACGACCGCGTCCGCACCCCACACCTGGCGCGGGAAAACATGTATCTCACCAGCGGGCATCTGCCCTACTACGCGGAGTCGATGTTTCCGCCGATGGTATTGGATGAAATAGCAGATGTTAGGAAGTCCACCGAAGTAAAATGGCGGGCATCACTTCAGAAAGCTTTCGATATGGCCGTTCCCATCGGGCGTCAGTTGGGCATTTCTGAAGAGTTCTTAGAAAATGGATGGCCCGAACTCTATCTGAAAGGGGATGAACGCAGCGGAGACCTTCCGGCCGAGATCGCGGCACAAATGGAAGAGGTCACCAAAACTCACCGCGCATTCGTGGACTTGCCAAAAGCTGAGACCTACTACCTCAAGGCCATGAACTGCCCGCACCACCACAAGCTCTTCGGAGCGGTGCCGCGGAGTTATCGCGACTTACCCCTGCGCCTCGCCGAATACGGCACCTGCTACCGCTACGAGCAGAGCGGCGAACTCTTCGGCCTGATGCGCGTGCGCGCCATGCAGATGAACGACGCGCATATCTATTGCACGGAAGAGCAATTCGCCGCCGAGTTCGAGGCGGTGAACCAGATGTATCTCAAGTATTTCAAGATCTTCGGTATCGAGCGTTATCAATTCCGCTTCAGCACCCACGACCCCAAGGAACTGGGCAAAAAATTCGTGGATCAATCCGATCTCTGGCTCAAGACCGAAAAGATGGTGCGCGATGTCCTCATCGCCTCCGGCGCGCCCTACGTCGAAGTCCCCAACGAAGCCGCCTTCTACGGACCCAAAATCGACATCCAGATTTGGAACATCATCGGCAAGGAGTTCACCCTGGCCACCAACCAGGTCGACTTCGCCGTCCCCGCGCGCTTCGGCCTCACTTACAAGGACCGCGATAACACCTCCAAAACCCCGCTCTGCATCCACCGCGCCCCGCTCGGCACGCACGAGCGTTTCGTCGGCTTCCTCATCGAGCACTACGCCGGCAACTTCCCGCTCTGGATGGCCCCCGAGCAGGTCCGCATCCTGCCTATCGGCGACGAAGAACCGCTCGTCAATTATGCCAAAGAGATCCAGGCCGAACTCCGCGCCCAAGGCGTCCGCGCCCACCTCGACGCCGGCACCGACCCGATCAAAGCCAAGATCGCCAATGCCGAGCAAATGAAAGTGCACACCATGCTCGTCCTCGGCCACCGCGACCTCGAAGCCGGCAACGTCAGCCTCCGCGTCCATGGCAAAGGCAACCTCGGCGCCAAGCCCCGCGCCGAAGTCATCGCCGACCTCCTCGCCGCGATCAAGGAACGGCGGGCCTGACGGGCTGGCTCACCGATCGACGGGAAGAGAGGCGCCTGGCTCTGCGAGCGGAACGCTGATCCGGTTCACGCGGCGCCGCCGCGATTCTCGGTGAGCGCGGCGAGGAATTCGTCCGCGGTTGCCTCGATGCATTCCATGTTCCACTGTTTCAGCCGGGCATTCTCCGCGGGCGAAATATCCGGGGCGATGAAATAGCCGGGCAGCCGGCGGTCTGCTTCGCAGAAGAGTCGAATGATGCTGGGATCACGCATGGAACTGCCGACCACGACGACGGTGTTCTCCCGGATGAGCTTCAGCGCCACCTCCCAGAGATGGGGACGGGCCTTGTCGAAAAGGAGGATTTCGCGCTCATTGATCATCAGGGACTCCGGATGGGTGCAGGAGCCGTGCAGTTTCACGAGCACCGGGGTTGGCAGGACGGGGCGGTCGATTTCCATGTCCACGACAGGCAATTTCAACGACTGAGCGGCGGCGGCGCGTTCGAAGAGGGTGTCGAAATTCGTGGTGAGGATGTTGGCAAAGAGCCGCACGGCGTGGGTGTGAGCCGGGGTGGGCTGCGGATTGTGCGGCGGTTCCATCAGCATTTGAACGGCATCCGTCACGAGCGAACGATTGCGCAGGATTTCGAGATCGCCCGCAATCGCCGCGAAGGCCACGGCCGCCGGGCTCACGAAGTACTCGGGCTGCTTCTCCTTGATCAATTGCATGAAGCGCTCGGCGAAGGCCAGGGCGGAGGGCAATCCCGCACTGCGGGAAATACCCGAGCCGGCGAACAGAATGGCTTCTTTCTTTTCCACGGCTGCACGCAACCCTGCTGGAACCGAAGCGCGGACGGCCCGGACGGGCGCCGAGGGCTGGCCCTGCTTCGCCGCGGCGATGGCCGCGGCCCGGTCGCGAATTTGCTGGCGGCGGAATTCGTTACTGAGCGTCTTGATCACCGCCGCACCCACCTTTTCTCCAAGATCCACCGCCCGTTTGAAATCCGTGACAAAGTTTCCGGGACCCCAGCTCTTGATTTCCTCGCGGAAGGCATCCCGCCTTTTGGCGTCGGCGGAATTTCGATCGGCCTTGGCACCGAGTGGCTTCTCGAAGGGTAAGATCGGAATGCCAAGGCTGCGGGCGTGTTGCACCTCCATTTCAGTCACGGAGATATTCCGGTTCGCGCCCGGGCCGACGTCTGGAATCCAGCCGTAGCGGCCCCCGAGCAGCAGGACCATGATCTCGCAATCCTCAATTTCTTCTTTGATCGTGTCCCAGGAGTTTTTGCCGGTGGGCAAAAGGTTTTCCGCATTGACGGCTTCAAAGTTGAAAGACTCAAGCCGGTCGCGAACGGCCAGCCGTTCCTTCGGTAAATCTTTCATGGTGCTGCTGATGAAGACGCGAAGTTTTCCAGACATAATTCCAGGTGGTTTACGGGTAAGTATGATGCGCTGGCTAGCCCGCGGCTTTGTGCGCCGAAGCGACGGCGTAGGCGACGTTCGCGTTGGCGACGTCTCCGTGCTCGGTGATCAAATCGTGGGCCTCGAGGTTGTAAATCTTGCCGACCTTGAAATCGTACGCCTTCCCGACGGCGACCATGTCGATGAAGAACGCGAGGTCGGTGGCGAGATGCAGCGCGCCGTTGCTGCCCAGTCCGCCGAAAGGGCTGTTCGGACCACCCACCGCCGCGGCGATGCCGGCAGTCTTGGCATCCGCCGCCGTTTCGCCCCCGAGCAGGGAAGCCGCAGGGTAAGCGATCCCGACCGCGGAATCGTTGAAGGTGTGCGTAGCGATCACGACCCCCTTGATGCGCGAGTCCTCGACCACCGAGCGGAAGAACCCAATGCCCGGCCGGAAACCATTGTGCGAAAAGGCGGCCTGGAGCAGCGACATGGTCTTGAGGTTTTTCGTCGTGGAGGCCTTGGCCGCGGCCGTGACGACGCGCCCGCCGAAGGAGTGGCCTATGAGATGGATGCGCTCGACGCTGGCGCCGAGTTTGTCAAGCAGGGTCGCAACGCCGGTCGAGCCGACGGTGCCAGCGCGTTCCTTCATCTCGAAATAGCTGAAGAGGTTCAGGAACTTGATAACGCCCCCCTTGATTCCCCCAAAAATGTCGCCGAGGCCGGCGGCGCCCCCGCCAGCGCCCTTGGCCTTGGGCTTGGGCGCGCCCGCGGCGGGGACGGGCGCGGGCTGGGACAGCGTTTTCAAGAGGTTCGGACCCGAGGCGACGAGGAACGGGTGCGAAGATGGCTCTTCATCGTTGTCGGTATGCTGGCTGGTGAGTTGCGCGCGCAGCTTGTCCACGAAATCGTGTTGCTTGGTCGTGCTGTCCTGAAGATCGGGAACGAGCTTCTTGAGGTCGGCAATAAGCGTCTCCGATCCGGATCCGAGCAGCTTTTGCACTTCGTCGAGCTGGGCTTTGATCGCGGCATCGGCCCCAGCCTGGCTGCCGCCACCGGTCGAGGCCGCCGGACCACTGCCGCCGGTGCCGGCATCGGCGACCGCAGCCTTGACCACATCGTCGAGCGCCTTGGATGGCCAGAGGATGCCGACGATGCAGCGTTGGCGGCCGGGTGGCACGGGCCCGCTCACGGCGGCGTAATTCGTAAAAAACGTGCGGTACAGGGTCCGCGCCTCATCATTGTCGTTGTTCCAGCCATGGGAGAAAACGAACACTTCATTGGTGTCTGCCGGGAGAACCGGCGCTGGGCCGTCGGGGTTGCCGTTTTTGTCGAATTTCGCTTCGATGTAGGGAATGCCTGCGATGTCGCTCATAATTGGATTGGGTTGGGGTATGACTTGGGAGCCTGGCTAAACAGATTGGATGGCGCGCATGAGATCGACCAAACCGGCACCCTGAAAATAACGATCGCGCTTGAGATCGGTCGCCGTGGCGCAAAAGATTCCCTTCACTTGCTCGGGCTTCCCGATGAACTCCCGCCGCACCGAAAGGAAACCGGCGATGATGCCACTGACATGCGGGGTGGCCATACTCGTGCCACTGTCCTCGACGTAATGGATTCTACCGGCCTGCCCATCTCCGGCGCGGTCGCGGAGCAGCGAGCCGGTGGCGCAGGAGAGGATTTTCTCGCCGGGCGCCACCAGGTCGGGCTTGGGCCGGCCGTCCCCGGTGGGTCCCTTGGATGAAAAGAACGAGATCCCGTAACGGTGCGGCATATCGCGATGGGTGGAGCCGACGGTGATCGCGAGGTCGGCGTTACCGGGATCGTTGATCGTCATGTCCAGCCCGGCGCTGGTGGAGCGCTCGCTGGAAGTGACCGTGCCGTGTCCCGTATTACCGGCGGCAACGACGACGACGACACCGGAGCGGACCACACGGTTGACCTCGATGCAGATGGGGCTTTCCCCGCAGGCAAACCACTCCGGCTCGATTTCGTAACCCAGCGAGATATTGACGCCGTGGATTTTCAGTTCCGCCCGGCCGCTGTTGTTGACATCCAGAATGTAACTGAGAGCGGCAATCACATTGCTCACCTCGCCGAAGCCGACATCGTCGAGCACTTTCAAGCTGACGAGCTCACATTTGGGCGCCATGCCGCGGATAAGGGTGATTTCGCTCTCCACTTTTTCCACGTCGCTCTCCTGGGCGGTCGGTTTCACGCGCACCCGGCGCACGGCTCTCAAGATGTTCTTGGCGGGATCCCGGTCCCTATCGAATCCGCCGGCGATGATCCCGGCGACGTGCGTGCCATGACCGAAGACGTCCCGCAAGGCTTCCGGAGGGTTGGGCGAGGCCCCATCGGTGAAGTTACGGTGCAGGGGTGAATTCGGATTGATATTGTTGCTCTGCGAAAAATGGGGGTGGGTCGCGTCGATGCCGGAATCGATCACCGCCCAGGTGATCCCGCCGCCAACCGTGGAAAACGAGTTCAACGCCGCATCGGCTTTGACGGTCGCGATGGACTGGGTGATGCACGGCTTGATGGGAAAATCCGGCCACATGCTGTGAATCACGCGGCAGGTTTCCGGCTTCACGTCATTGGCCGGATTGGGTGAACCTTGCCGCTCGTAATTTAGCTTCGTGGCGAGTTCCATGCTCTGCGTAGTGTCTTTCTGGAGGAGAGCGTCGATGTGTTCTTTGCGCATCCGGGCGAAGACATACTGCCCGTCGCCGTCGGCCTTTTCCTTTCGCTGAGCCTCCGATCCGCTGGTCAGAGGCGGAAGAATCTCATCCAGCATCCTGACCAGTTGGGCACGGGCGGCGGCCCGGCCCAGCGGATAGTTCAAATTGACGTCGATAATGACGTCGAAGTGCGTGGGACGAAGGCGATCGATCGCCTTGAAATGCTCCCGGCGATCGCGATCCACGAGCGCCAGACGCACGGGGCGTTCGAGTTGGGCGACCACGAAAGAGCGCTTGTCCCGGTCCTTCGGGAGTCCTTGCAGGAGCCGGTTGTTCTTTGCCAAGCGTCCCAGCTCTCCGAGGATTTGCTCGAGCAATTGCTCGATTTGCTGCAGCGCCCCGGCGGCGCGCTCCGGATAGTCGCGGGCCAGAAAGATCACCGCGTTATAATTCTTCACGGCGAACGAACGATGCTGGCGCATCCATTCCGCGACCTCTTCCGTGTCCGCGATGGCCCGGAGCAAGGGAATGGCGACGACCGTGCGATCAAGGATCTTGGCATTGAAGATCTGGGCGACGGGTTTCCTTGCCGGTTCTTTTTTAGCCATATTGGGATTGCGTTTTATTGACCCTGCTGGGTTGGAAGAGCGTAGCGAAAAGGGAACTCTGTTTTTCGATCGCCTGGGGTTAGGACGCGTGATGCCACCGGCAGCGGGACTGCTCACCTCCGACCGAAGTGAACTCAAACGAGTCTCCCGCCAATACATGACCTGCGTTCATGACTTACGTAGCTCAAACCGGGAGGCCGTCTGCAGTCAAGTAGAAGTTCGTATTTTTAAACAGGAGATAACGGCTGAGTGAGATTTCGGTGGGATTCGCCCAGGAGAGATTGACGGGTGATTATGTTCATATGAACATAATCCATGCCTTCGCCTGCCAACATCATTTCCCTGGCTGCTATCCGTGAGACGCTGGCAGCGCACTTTCCGGAAGCGATACCTTTGCCCGTGCGGCATTGGGCCACGGGCTGGGCGGAGATCGATGCGCTGGAGGGCGGAGTCCCGCACAATGCCGTCACAGAGTTGTGCGGTCCGGCGGCCTGCGGCGGGTTCTTTTTGCACCAGGTGCTCGCCTCCTTGCAGGAAAGGCGAGAACTGGCCGCGTTGGTGGATGGCGGGCACTCGTTTGATCCGGGCAGCCACGATGCCGGGGCATTCTCGCGGTTGCTCACGGTCTTTTGCAAGACGGCGGAGCAGAGCGTAAAAGTCACCGACCTGTTGTTGCGCGACGGTAATCTGCCGCTGGTGTTGCTCGATCTGCAAATGGTGCCGCTGCGCGGGCTCGGGCGCATTCCCTCCAGCACCTGGCATCGCTTTCAGCGGCTGGTGGAGCGGAGCGGCACGGCCCTGGTGGTGATGACGCCGCAACCGATCGTCGAGGCCGCGCGCCTGCGGATCACCCTGCGGGCGGGCTGGAGTTTGGCCGCGCTCAAGCGTCCGCGTCGCGAGTTGTTCGAGCATATTCAGGCACAGGTCTACCGCCGCGGAAAACAAGTCACTCCCATGGAGGAATTACACAGTCGCATCGCTTAAAAAAATCATGTCCTGGTTCGCCGCCATTTTACTTCCGCAATTTTCCCTGCAAGCCGCCTTGCGCTGGCACGAGGAAGCGTGGCTCCAACCGATCGCCATCCTGGAAGGCGACACGGAAAAGGGCCGCGTGCTGGAGATGACCGAACCTGCGGAGCGCAGCGGAGTGTGGCGCGGGATGGTGCCCACGCAAGCCCTCGCGCGCTGCCCGGCCTTGCGCCTCGTGCAGCGGTCGCACGCGCAGGAGGAGGTCGTGAGCGCGCTGCTGCTGGAGACCACCGGCGCGCTTTCTCCCTTCATCGAGGCCACGGCGGAGGGCTTGTGCGCAGCCGATCTGCGGCAGATCAAAACGCGCGACTGGGAGCAATGGGCGGGCGCCGCCGTGGAGCGCTTCGCCACCCGCGAATTGCGCGCGCAGATCGGCGTGGCCTCGAATCCCGACCTCGCTGCCCTGGCCGCCCGGCATGCGAAACCCACTCTCATCGTCCAGCATCCCGAGGCGTTTCTCGCCGGGGTCGCCCTTTCGGAGGTGGATTCCTCACCTGATCTAATCGCCGTCCTGCACGATTGGGGCATCCATCATCTCGGGGAACTCGCGCGCCTCCCGCGCAGCGAGCTCAGCGAGCGGCTCGGCCCCGCGGCCGGCGCGCTGTGGGAACAGGCGGCCGGCCGGGCGCAGCGCGAATTGCGTCTCGTGCGACCGCCGGAAGTGTTTTGGGAAGCCTGCGATTTCGAGCATCCCATCGAGACCACCGAGCCGCTGCTTTTCATCCTGCGCCGCCAGCTCGAGCAGCTCACACTGCGGCTTGATGAAGCCTACCGCGTGGCCGCGCAGATGACCCTGACTATTCTGCTGGAGCCCGGTCCTTCCCATGTCGCCGCTGGCCCGGATCGCTACGAGCGCATCTTCACCGTCCCCTCGCCCACGGGTGATGCCGAGGTGCTGTTTCGGATTCTGCACACCCATCTCGAAAGCCTGCAACTCGCGCAACAGCCTATCGGCGTGCGCTTGCGCATCGAGCCGGTCGTGGCCGACCGTTCGCAATTCCAACTCTTCGAGAGCCCGCTGCGCGATCCGAACCGTTTCGGCGAGACACTCGGGCGCCTGGCGGCGCTCGTCGGCACGGAAAACGTCGGCGTCGTGCAGCTCGAAGATACGCACCAGCCGGATCGCTTCCAGCTGGCGACGCCGGACTTTCAGAAGCTGGCGGAAAGCCAGAAAGCCGGGCCGTCAGAAAGCCGGACATTGGGTTTGCCGCTGAGACGCTTTCGTCCGCCATTCCCGGCCCACGTCCGCTTTCAACGTCACGTTCCGATTTGGTTCTCCTCCCCAAAAGCACAAGGTGAGGTGATCGATGCGGCGGGCCCTTATCGCGCTTCCGGGCAATGGTGGGATCACCACGCCTGGAGCATCGAAGAGTGGGATATCGAGCTCAGCGGCGGCGCGCTTTATCGCATCTCAAGATGTCGGGGTTCTTGTTTTCTGGAGGGCTGCTATGACGCGTGATTACGTGGAGTTACACGCCCGCAGCGCCTTCAGCTTTTTGCGCGGCGCCTCTTTCCCCGAGCAGCTCGCCGAACGCGCTGCGGAACTGAAACTGCCCGCGGTGGCCCTCTGCGATCGGGATGGCGTCTACGGCGCGCCGCGCTTTTACGGAAAAGGCCAGGAGTCCGGGACACGATTGATCCTCGGCGCGGAACTCACGCTCGAGGACGGCGCCGTCCTGCCAGTGCTCGTGGAATCGCGCACCGGCTACCGGAATCTTTGCCGCCTCATCACCCAGGCAAAATTGCGCGGGACGAAAACCGATGCGCCCGTGCACTGGCACGAACTGGAGCAATTTGCCGAAGGACTTGTCGCCCTCACGGGAGACGAGGAGGGACCGATCGCCCGTTGCCTCGAACAAGATGATCATTCCGGGGCTCGGGAGCGGATCGCCCGGTTGCGCCGCGCCTTCGGAGACAAGAATGTCTTTGTCGAAGTGCAACGCCATTTGCGGCGGGGTGAGGAACTGCGCATCCGCCAACTGGCTGATCTCGCCAGCGCCGAGCAATTGCCGCTGCTGGCGACCAACGGCGTCCAATACGCCATGCCTGAGCAGCGCGGCGTGCTGGACGTTTTCACCTGCGCGCGAAATCACACCCACCTCGATGCCGCCGGCCGGCTGCTCAGCGCCAACAGCGAGCGCTATCTCAAGTCTGCCGCCGGGATGACGGAGCTATTTCGTGATTTGCCCGAGGCCATCGCCAACACGGTCGCACTGGCGGATCGGCTGCAATTCACGCTCGCCAATCTCGGCTACGAATTCCCCACCTTTCCCGTCCCTGAAGGCGAAACGATGGCCACCTTTCTGCGCCAGCGAGTCCTGAGCGGAGCCCGCGATAGATATCGCGGCAGCGATTTCAATTCGCAGGTTCGCGCGCAGATCGACAAGGAACTGGCGCTGATCGAGAAACTGGGCTTTTGCGGCTACTTTCTTTGCATCTGGGATCTCGTGCAGTTTGCGCGGGAAAACGACATCATGATTCAAGGGCGCGGCAGCGCCGCAAATTCGGTGGTCTGCTTTACTCTCGGCATCACCGCGTGTGACCCCATTGGTTACAAACTCCTCTTCGAGCGCTTCCTCGCGGAAGGCCGGAATGCCTGGCCGGATATCGATCTCGACTTGCCAAGCGGCGACCGGCGCGAGCGCGTGATCCAGGAAGTCTATCGCCGCTTTGGCCAGCACGGCGCGGCGATGACTGCCAATGTGATCTCCTTTCGTGGACGCAGCGCGATGCGCGAGATCGGAAAGGCACTGAACTTTTCCCTCGAATCCATCGGCCGCTTTTCCGCGCTTTTCGCCAATGGTGATTTTCCGCACACGCTCGATCTAAAGGCGCAACTGATCCAGGCCGGCATTCCGAAAGACCATCCGCGGGCGGAAGCGGCGGCCACTTTGTATCAAATGATGAAAGGGCTGCCGCGGCATTTGGGCCAGCACTCCGGGGGGATGATCATCTGCCAGAATCAGCTCAGTTCTTTCATCCCACTGGAAAATGCCTCGATGCCCGGGCGCGTCGTGGCGCAATGGGACAAGGATGACTGCGAAGACCTCGGCATCATCAAAGTCGACCTGCTCGGGCTCGGCATGATGTCGGTCTTGCAAGAAACCATCGCCCTCAGCGAGCAGCGCGGGCGCAAAGTGGAGCTCTATGAGGTGCCGGCGGATGATCCGGAGACATACGAGATGATCCGCGCGGCGGACACGATTGGCCTCTTTCAAATCGAGAGCCGCGCACAGATGGCCACCCTGCCGAGACTGAAGCCGAAAGAATTTTACGATCTCGTCGTGGAAGTAGCGATCGTGCGCCCGGGACCAATCCAAGGCGGCCTCATGCATCCTTACCTTAAGCGTCGCTGTGGGCAGGAAGATATCGTCTATCTCCACAAGGATGTGGAGACCGTGCTGGAACCGACATTAAAACGCACCCTCGGCGTTCCCCTGTTTCAGGAGCAGATGCTCAAGATGTCGATGGATCTGGCCGGTTTTAATGGATCTGAAGCGGAAGAATTGCGGAGAGCGTTGTCCTTTCATCGCTCCCACGATCGGATGAATGCCGCTTGTGCCAAACTGCATGTCCGGATGAAAGAAAAAGGACACAGCCGGGAAGTAACGGACCTGGTGGTGAAGTCCGTGCAATCGTTTGCCGTCTATGGTTTTCCCGAGTCGCATGCCATCAGCTTCGCCCTGCTGGCCTATGCCTCGGCTTGGTACAAGGTCCATCGCGCGCCGGAGTTTTATGCCTCGCTGCTCAATAATCAGCCGATGGGTTTTTATTCCTCGGCGACCTTGATCAAGGATGGGCAGCGGCGCGGGCTGCATTTCCTGCCGGTGTCGGTTTGTGAGTCGGAGTGGAACTGCACGGTGATTGACGACACGACGGTGCGGCTCGGGCTGTGCGTCGTGAATGGGCTGCGCAAGGAGCATGGCGCGCATTTGCTGCTGGAGCGCATGCGGGCGCCGTTCACTTCCGTCGCCGATTTCAATTTGCGCACGAAACTCAACAAACCGGAGCAGCGCACGCTGGCGAAAATCGGTGCGCTGCACGGCCTCAGCGCCCATCGCCGCGATGCGCTTTGGCAGATCGAGCTCCCACTGGATGGCGAAGGATTATTCGCGCGTCAGGCCGTCCGGCCGCCACCCGCACCGCTGGCGCCGATGAATGCGTGGGAACGGCTCGAAGCGGACCAGAGCGGCATGAACCTGAGCATCGGCAAACACCCGATGCGCCTGCTGCGCGATCAGGTGCCGCACGCCTGGCGCGCCGCGGATCTGTCGCAGGCGGCGAATGGCACTTACTTGCAAATCGCCGGCCAGGTCATCTGCCGCCAGCGGCCCGGCACGGCCAAGGGATTCGTCTTCATCAGCCTCGAGGACGAGACGGGCGTCGCCAATGCCATCGTCGTGCCGCAACTCTTCGAGCGCTGCCGGCTGCTCATCACCTCGGAATCCTTTCTCGTTATCGAAGGCTCGCTGCAAAATCACGAGAACGTCATTCACGTCAAAGCACAACGCATCCTGCCCCTCTCCGCGCCGGAACTGACCCTCGCCGAGTCGCACGACTTTCGGTGACTGGGTTGCCCATCAATTTTCCACTCGCCGGCGGGAGCAAAAGCGTATCATCCACCATGGAACTCGATCTCGAAGGCCAACATGCCGACCGCGCCTACGCGGTCCTCGCTTCACTCGTCACCCCGCGACCCATCGCCTGGGTCACGACGCTCAGCCCGGAGGGAGTGGTCAACGCCGCGCCATTCAGCTTTTTCAATGTGCTCGGCGCCGAACCTCCGATCGTTGGTTTCTGTCCCGGTGATCGCGAAGATGGGACGCCCAAGGACACCGCGCGCAATGTTCGCCTCACCCACGAGTTTGTCGTAAACCTTGTGGATGAAGACCTCGCCGAGGCGATGAACAAGACGGCCGCGTCCGTGCCCTACGGAACGAACGAGCTCGGCCTCGCCGGGTTGACGACCGCGCCTTCGTCAGCAGTGAAGCCGCCGCGCATCGCGGAAGCGCCCGCGAGTCTCGAGTGCGCGGAATGGGCCACGCTGCAGATCGGCAACAACCGCCTGATCATCGGCGTGGTCAAGCGCGTGCACATCCGCGATGCGCTCTTCGACCCCGAGACCATGCGGGTCCGCACCGAGGCGTTCCACGTCATCGGCCGCATGGCCAGTCCCCATTGGTACACCCGCACGCGCGACCGTTTCGAGATGGTGCGTCCGGCGTAGCCCCTCCAAAAGGGCGTCGATTTTGATCGAAAGGCGCGCGCGCTTTGGGCTGGATACCGCCTCAGCCCATGAGCACCGCCGTTGCCGAACCCAGCTCGCCCGCACCTGCACCGGTGCGACTGGGCTCCATCGACGCCTATCGCGGCCTCGTCATGTTCCTGCTCCTTGCCGAGCAATTGAGAACCGCCGCCGTCGCGAAGGCGCTACCCGGGTCCGATGTGTGGGCCTTCTTCGCTACACAACAGGAACACGTCGCGTGGACCGGATGCGTCCTGCACGACATGATCCAGCCCTCGTTCTCGTTCCTGGTCGGCGTGGCGCTGCCATTCTCGATTGGCAATCGCCGGGCGCGTGGGCAATCCGCAGAAGCTGTCACCGGCCACGCGTTTCTGCGCGCGCTCATTCTCATCCTGTTGGGCATCTTTCTTCGTTCCACCGGACGGGTGCAGACGAATTTCACCTTCGAAGACACGCTCACACAGATCGGCCTCGGCTATGGATTTCTCTACCTGTTCGCCCTCCGGTCGGTGCGCGTGCAGTGGCTGGCGCTCCTCGTCATCCTGGTGGGCTACTGGCTCGCCTTCGCCTACTGGCCATTGCCCGGCGCGGATTTCGATTGGGCGCGGGCCGGCGTCACTCCCGATTTCATCGGCAATGCCACCGGCTTCGCTGCCCACTGGAACAAGAACACCAACCTCGCGTGGGCTTTCGACACGTGGTTCCTGAATCTCTTTCCACGAGAAAAGCCGTTCCTCTTCAATCAAGGCGGCTACGCGACGCTCAGTTTCATCCCTACGCTCGGCACGATGCTCCTCGGCTTGATCGCCGGCGAAGTCCTCCACGGCAAGTGCACCGGGTCCGGGAAAGTAGGCTGGCTGCTCATCGCCGGCATCACCGGAATTGCTCTCGGCTGGCTGCTCGGAGCGACCGGCATTTGCCCGGTGGTGAAACGCATCTGGACTCCATCCTGGGTGCTCTTTAGCGCGGGTTGGTGCTTTCTCGGGCTGGCCATTTTTTACCGCGTCATCGACCTGAGCGGCTACCGGCGCTGGGCTTTTCCGCTCACGGTCATCGGCATGAATTCCATCGCGGCCTATCTCATGGATCACCTTTTTCCGAATTTTATTCGCGACGCCTGGAAGACCCATCTCGGCGCCAATGCTTTCAACATCTTCGGCCCGGCTTATGCGCCCTTCGTGCTAGGGGTCTGCGTGGTCGGCGCGCTCTGGCTCATTCTCTACGCCATGTGGCGGAAGAAGATCTTCCTGCGAATCTAAGGCGCCTACACCAACTGGGCGATTTCGCGGTTGGCTTTGCGCAGCTTGCGGCAGAGGTCGAGGCTGAGATTCTCGAGGATGTGGATCTTGATTTTCGGGTGCACCGCACCGAGCGCGGTGAGCTTGCCGATCGTGAGCAGATCGCAGGAGACATCGGTATCGGCAATGATCGTCGCGCTGCGGGGCGCGTGGTCGATCATGGCCATTTCACCGAACGCCATGCCGGGCGAAAACGTGGCCAGGCGCTTGCGACGGCCGTCGTCCAGCGGGAGGAAAACGCTCACCACCCCGCGCGTCAGCAGGAAAAGTTCATGCGCGGGCTCGCCTGCCTGGATGATCACTTCGCCAACGGCGAAATTGCGGCGCTCAAAGAATTTCTGGACGATCGCCATTTCTTCCCGGCTCAAGCCGTTGAGCAATTCATAGCGGGTGACGGCGATGCTCGTGTCCGGAATGCTCGGCATAACGCGCGCGAGGAGCCGGTCCTCACACCACTGCAGCGCGCCGTCGAGATCCTCGAAGGTGCGGAAGAGATCCTCGGAGCGATCGCCCAGCCGGGTGCGAATGAGGCGGCGCAGCGGCGAGTTATTGCCGAGCCCAGTGAACAAGACGACGCAGCCAGCCGCGTGCAAGTTGCAGAGGATGTCGTGAAAGAGATGAGCGGCGCTTTCGTTGATCGAGACCACGTAACGGAAGTCGAGGATGAGGCACTCCAGGCCCGTGCATTCCGTCAATTCACGCACGACGTACTCGGCGGTCGCGAAGACCAGATTGCCCTGGAGTTGAAAGACCTGGATGCGGCGCCCGTGCTCACGGAGGATTTCGTTCTCCGGCAGCGAGCGCACCCGGCTGGAGTTGAACTCTGCGGCGTTGAGGCGCAGCCGGACGACCGACTTGCCGATGCCGGGACGGTTGAAAAGGTGCAAGTCCCAGCGTCGCGATAGTGCACTGCATACGCGGACGCCTCGGACGCTATTGCCCTTGGCATCCAGCGGTGGCGAGAACACCCCGATGCCGAGCTGTCCGGGGAGTACGGCGATCACGCCGCCGGCGACGCCGCTTTTCGCCGGCATGCCTACATCATAGAGCCACTCGCCGGCATAGTCGTACATGCCGCACGTCCCCATGACCCCGAGCACACTTTCCACGTACTCGCCCCGAATGGCCTGCACCCCCGTGAGTGGATTGACGCCGCGGTTGGCCAGCGTGGCGGCCATGGTGGCGAGGTCGCGACAGTGGCCCAGGATGGAGCACTGCTGAAAGTAAGTCTCCACGATGGGCATGGGATCCTGCTCGAGCACATTGAAATTGCGCAGCATGAAACCGATGGCCCGGTTGCGATGGCCGGTGGCACTCTCCGAGGCGTAAACGCCCGCGTCCACCTTGAGGTCGCGCCCCACGTAGCGGCCGAACATTTCCAGGATCCGATTGATGCGTACTTGCGGGGTGCGCCCTTCGATCAGGCCCGTGCTGGCGATGGCGCCGGCATTGATCATCGGGTTGCGCGGCGTGCCGGTGACCGGATCGAGCGAGATGGAATTGAAAGCGTCGCCGGTGGGTTCGACGCCGACCTTTTTCAAGACTTCGCTGCGGCCATGATCCTCGAGCGCGAGGCCGTAGACGAACGGCTTCGAGATGGATTGGATCGTGAATTCCTGCCGCGAATCGCCCGCTTCATAGATGCCGCCGTTGGTGGTGACGATGCAGATGCCGAACCAATTGGGATTGGCCTTGGCCAGCTCCGGAATATAGGTGGCGACGGCGCCCTCACCGATGCTCGAGAACGTGCGGTGCAATTCTTCGAGCTGATCGCTGATGGGAGACGAAGTAAGCGAGGTTTTTTCTGCTGTCATGACTGTTCCCGGTGAGCCGACAGGCGCGCGAACCCGCGTATAAAAGGGAATTGCGAGATGATAACAAGCCCGAACGTATAAATGCGCACTTGTCTCGCCATCCCGTCCGCCCCCAGCTTCAGGCAAGTATGACCGCGCTTTTCCGTCGTTCGATCCTCTGTTTCCTCACGCTGCTGCTCTCGCCCGTGCGCGCCGCTGAACCCGGCGCTACCGAGCCGGCGCTGGGTACTTATCACTGGCCGAACGGAACGGCGGGAGTGGACGCCTTCGCCGCATGGCTGGGAAGACCGAGTGTGTGGGCGCTGGACTTCATCGGCGGCGAATCGTGGGACAACGTGGGCTGGCCCACTTGGTGGCTGGAGACGTGGGGCAAGTGGGTCAACGTGCAGCCCGGGCGACGCCTGGTGCTGGCCGTGCCGATTCTCGCCGGTCCTCCCGATGGCAGCGGCCCGAAGCAGGGCGGCAAGGGAGTCGGCGAGCCGGTGTCCCTCGAAAAAGGCGCGCACGGCGACTACAACGCCTACTTTCACGACCTCGCGGAAAACCTCGTCCGTTACAAACTCACCAACACAATCCTGCGCCCGGCGTGGGAGTTCAACGGCGGCTGGTACGCCTGGCACGCGAAGGGCAGGACCGAAGCCTTTGCCGAGTACTGGCGGCAGATCGTCGCGACCATGCGCGCAGTACCTGGCGCGGAGCACTTGAAGTTCTGCTGGAACCCCACGCTCGGAGACCAGGACTTTCCCGCGGACCAGGCGTGGCCGGGCGATGCGTTCGTTGACTTCGTCGGCGTCGATGTCTACGACGAAACGTGGAGTGCCGACACCTATCCGTGGCCCGCCAATGCGACTGCCGCGGAGATCGAAGCGCGGCATCGCAAAGTGTGGGACGAGTGGATCTTGAACAGCGCACGCGGGTTGACGTTCTGGACGAAATTTGCCCGCGAACACAGCAAGCCGCTCGCCGTTCCCGAATGGGGTCTCAACCACGCCGATCACGGCCACGGCGGCCTGGACAACCCGTACTTCATCGAGCAGATGCACACCTTCCTAAATGACCCCGCGAACCACGTGGCCTTCCAGTGCTATTTCGACATCAACGAATCGGACCACCGCCATCAGCTCTCCCCCGGCGTCGCGGGTACCGGGAAAAAGGAAGGCACCGAGTTCCCGCGATCGGCAGCGAAATTCCGAGAATTGTTCAGCGTCACCGCGAAGCCGTAGCAGCGAGTCCCGCTGCAGCAAACGCAGGGCTCCACTATTTCGTGCGCGACCGTGGGGGCGTGGCCCTGCGATAACTGGGTGCATCATGAAAACCGTGCTCCTGCTCACCCTCTCGAATACCTTCATGAACCTGGCGTGGTATGGCCACCTCAAGTTCAAGGACCAGCCGCTCTGGATCGTGATCCTCGCGAGCTGGGGCATCGCGTTGTTCGAGTATATGTTCCAGGTGCCGGC
The DNA here is from genome assembly GCF_040003245.1 of Chthoniobacter sp. Taxonomy (NCBI): domain Bacteria; kingdom Pseudomonadati; phylum Verrucomicrobiota; class Spartobacteria; order Chthoniobacterales; family Chthoniobacteraceae; genus Chthoniobacter; species Chthoniobacter sp. Next base: position 11,598 of record NZ_JBDUCX010000070.1, on the reverse strand, counting down.
CAATCGTCTCGGCTCCGCCGAGTGGAGCGTGCCGCAGCTCAAGGTCTTGCAGGAATGCATCACGCTGGTCGTCTTTACGGTCGTGGCGTTCGCGCTTTTCCGCACGCCCATCAAATGGAACATCGGCGTCTCCTACACGCTCATCGTCGGCGCCGTCTATTTCGCCTTCAAATTTTGAGCACCCAGCGGCGCTCCGCCTCACAGAGACTGAAAAGTGAGTCCTTTGGGGCATAATCTCCATTTCTCGCTTACCCGCCTTTCGGCCACTGAGATGCCATGGAATGGTATTCACTAATTCGAGCAGCATGCGTGCACGGCGGCTGGGCGCAAAAAAAGACCCTTGACCCGCCTTGACCCGCCTTGACCCGCCTTGACTGGCCTATTTTTACTCTGGACGAGTGATAGGCCTCGCCAGGCGGTTTGCGGCCAACGCTCAAGCGTCTTATTACAACTAAACGACTTTCGGTAGTTGGCGCGCACGGCGTCGATGGAAAAAAATTCTGCACCTTAAATCGGCTGCCTTTTCTTCGCCCCGGGCACCTTGACTTGCGGGGGGATTTTTCCGGTGCGCAAACCCGGCGGTCTCGCCGTGGCGAGGGTAGTGGGAATGGTCGGAGTTCACGCAGGTAAGCATCGCATGACATCACGAAAAAAGTGCATTGCTCCATTGGTTCCATTGGGTCCATTGCGGAAAATTTACACGGCACGCCGCAAAACAGGGGCCGCTGCAACACTCTCTGCTTAAGGAGCATTCGCGAATTGCGCGCGACGGGCTGACGTTGATTCAGCCGCGTAGACCGCTTCATTCTTGCCAGCAACGACACGGTCTGGCAGGGTGTGGGCCGTCGACGAATGCGTTGTCCTTTTCTTGCGGGAGTCGTCTTTGTGGGTCTGGCTTTATGTTCGCTGGCGGCGGACAGCGTTCCTTCCCCCTCAGTGCCACCGACCTTGGGCATCTTTCGCGGGGCCTTGAATCCGGCGGGGATCGATGCCTTTTCCCAATGGCTTGGCCGGCCCGTCGATCTCGCCGGTGAATTCGATGGTTCGGAATCCTGGGACAATCTCGAGGGGCCGAGCTGGCTGCTGAATCCGTGGGCGAAATGGGTCACTCAAAAGCCCGGCCGCCAGCTCATTCTCGCCGTGCCGATGCTCGCGGGACCGTGGGGTCGCACCGGCCCGACCGCCGGCACCATCGATAAGGGCGAAGCCGTGTCCCTGGAGAAGGGGGCCACCGGCGCTTACAATCACCATTTCGCGAAGTTCGCCGAGGCGCTGGTGTCGCGCAAGATGGGCAACACGATCATTCGCCTGGGCTGGGAATTCAATGGCGGCTGGTACGGCTGGCGGGCCAAGGAAAACCCCGGGGCCTTTAGCGAGTATTGGCGCCAGATCGTGAAGACCATGCACGCGGTGAAAGGCGCGGAAGGCCTGAAGTTCTGCTGGAATCCGGCCAATGGCTACCAGGCGTTCCCGGCGGAACAGGCGTGGCCGGGAGATGACTGGGTCGACTACATCGGTGTCGACGTCTACGACCAATCGTGGCTGCCCAACACCTACCCTTGGCCGGCCGGTGAAGACCCGGTGAAGATCGAGGAGCGCCGTCACAAAGTATGGGACCAGTGGATTCTCAATTACTCCCACGGCCTCGCCTTCTGGGCGAAATTTGCGACCGAGCACAAAAAGCCCCTGGCGATCCCGGAGTGGGGCGTGAGCAGCAGCAAGGGCAACAAGGATGGCTTGGACAACGCTTACTTCGTCGAGCAGATGCACTCTTTCATCATGAACCCCGCCAATCGGGTGGCCTTCCACGTCTATTTCGATATCCACGCCCACGACGGGAATCACCAGATCTCGCCGGGGAACAAGGGCCCGGAGCAAACGGAGTTTCCGCTGGCCTCCAAGAAATATCTCGAGCTCTTCAAGGGGCCCTGAGCGCGCCACGAAGCAGCGACCGGGTCACTTGGGACGTTGCGGGGCGCGCGGCGATTGATACAACGCGCGGATGAACCGGATCCTCGTCCTCTACGATTCCAAGACAGGCAATGTGGCCACCATGGCGAAGCTCGTGGCGGAAGGCGCAGCTTTGGTTTCCGAGACGGAAGTGCGCGTGCGCTCGGTCGATGAGGCGACGACGGAAGACGTCGTGTGGTGCGATGGCCTGGCCGTGGGCAGCCCCACGAACATGGGCCTGCTCTCATGGAAGATGAAACGCTTTTGGGACGAGACGATGGGCGAGCACTGGATGGAGATCGACGGCAAGATCGCCTGCGCCTTTAGCTCGGCCGGCGGATGGGGTGGCGGCATGGAGTTGGCCTGCCAGGCGATCCTGACGGTGCTGATGAACTTCGGCTTCCTCGTCTTCGGCGTGACCGATTACTCCGCGAAGTTGCGCACACTGCACTACGGCGCGGTGGTGGCCAAGGAGCCGCGCGGCGAGGACGACGCGGCGACCTGCCGGTTGCTCGGCCAGCGGCTCGCGGAATGGACCGCCGTCTTCGTGCACGGTCGCCAGGACCAGCATCCCAAGACCAAGCTCGCGCAACGCATGCCACCGGGGTAGGCGCACCCTGCGGAAGATACTGACAGCCGCCCCGGCTTTCTCTAGACGACGGAGATGCGCATCGCTCCCCTTGCCGCCCTCCTCTCCATTTTGCTCTGCGCCGGGCGCGTCCCGGCGGCGGAGACGTGCGACGTGCTGGTCTATGGCGCGACACCGGGCGGCTTGAGCGCGGCCCTGGCGGCGGCGCGCGAAGGCGCGTCCGTCATCGTCATCGAGCCCACGAAATGGATCGGCGGCATGGTGACTGGCGGACTTGCGAGCACCGATGTGGGCAACGAGAAAGTCATCGGCGGCATCGCGCGCGAATTCTTCACCCGGGCGGCGGCCAGCAAACCCGGCACGCCGCTGTGGTATGCCGAACCGCAGGCCAACATGGCGACCTTCCAAGCCCTGCTGCAGGAAGGCAAAGTGCGCGTCATCACCGGCCGGAAAATCAAGGCTGTCTCCCGCGACGGCAACCGCGTCGAATCGCTCATGGCCAGCGACGGCACCCGCTACGAGGCGAAAGTCTTCATCGATGCCACCTACGAGGGCGACCTCATGGCGCGGGCCGACGTCAGCTACATCATCGGCCGCGAAAGCCGGGCCGTTTACAATGAGCCCCTGGCCGGATTTCAACCGGCGCCCTTGCGCCCACGGACCGTCGAGCAAATGGCGCAGGATTCGCCCTCCATCGGCGGCCCGAAGAACGCACTCAACTACGTCCACGGCACACCCGCGAAGATCCCCGCGCTCGACGTCGCCGGCCTCCCACTGCCCGGCGTCAACAGCCAGTGGGCCGAAGTCGGCGACGGGGACGCACGCACGCAGGCCTACAATTTTCGCGTCATCGTCACGCGCACGCCGGAAAATCGCGTGCCGTTTCCCAAGCCCGCGCACTACGACGCCATGCGCTACGAGCTGCTCTCGCGCACCATCTCCGCCTTCCCGGGCATCCGCTTCAGCAAGCTCGTCTACCTCGGCCCGATCGCGAATGGGAAATTCGACGCCAACGCCATCGGCCTCGTCGTCGGCACCGATCACGTCGGCGCCAATTACGACTACCCCGACGGCGACGAAAAAACGCGCGCCCACATCTGGCAGGACCACATCGATTACGTGCAGGGCTTTTTCTGGTTCCTGGCCAATGATCCGAAAGTGCCCGCGGAACTGCGCGGGCAAGCGAACGAATGGGGTCTGGCGAAAGACGAATTCAACGACAACGCCCACTGGCCCTACGCGCTCTACGTGCGCGAGGCGCGCCGCATGATCGGCGAATACGTCATGCGCCAGGATGATTGCACGCAGCACCTCACCAAGCCCGACTCGATCGGCATGGGTTCCTTCATCATGGATTCCCACGCCGTGCAGCGGCTCGTCGACCACGACGGCAGCGTGATCGACGAAGGCAACTTCGACATGCCGGTGCGCCCCTACCAGATCCCCTACCGCAGCCTAGTCCCGCAACGCAGCCAGTGCGAAAACCTGCTCGTCCCGGTCTGCATGTCCGCCTCGCACGTGGCCTACGGCTCGATCCGCATGGAGCCGCAATACATGATCATGGGCCAGGCGTGCGGCCTCGCCGCCGTGCAGGCCCTGCGCGCGCAGAAAGCCGTGCAGGACATCGATGTCGCCGCCTTGCAAGCGAAGCTGCGCGAGCAAAAGCAAGTGCTCGATTTACCGCGGCCACCGGGCAGCATCGCGCTGCAAGACTTGGCGGGCACGGTGGTGGACGACGCCGACGCGAAGTACACCGGCGAGTGGACCGGCAGCAGTTCCTCCGGCGGCGTCGAAGGCATGTATCACCACGACGGCAACGAAGGCAAAGGCACGAAGACCGCGCGCTTCGAGACGCGCCTGCCGAAAGACGGCAAATACGAAGTGCGCTTCGCCTACACCACCGCGCCAAACCGGGCGACCAATGTGCCGGTCACCGTGACCTCCGCCGACGGCGAAAAGACCATCGTGGTGAACGAGAAGCAAGTGCCGCCCATCGACAAAGCCTTCATCTCCCTCGGCACCTTCCGGTTCATCGCCGACGAACACGGCATCGTGACCGTCGGCACGAAGGGGACGGATGGCTATGTCGTCGCGGATGCGGTGCAATTTTTGCCGGCGGATTGACGTCGCGGCGACACCGGTTACCTAGCGAACCAAATATCCGGCCGCCACTTGATTGAATTCCCGGAGTTGGTCGGACTTCCATTGCTCGTCCTTGCCCAGTTCTTTGGCCAAAATGTCCGCCACGCGCGGGGCCATTCGAACGGCCGCTGGCGCATTGAGAAACAGAGCGCGAGTGCGGCGGGCGAGGATATCCTCGACCGTGCGGGCCATTTCCTCGCGCGCGGCCCAGACGACTTCGGCTTCGATGTACGGGAGTTGTCCATCCAGTTGGCGGGCCAGATCGGGATTCTTGCTCGCCAGACTGCGGATCGCGGGAGCATCGGAGCCGTAAAAGGACAACAGTCCGAAATTCGCCGCGTTGGTGTGATAACCATGGATGTTCAACGTGCGGGTCACGCAATCCTTGTCGGGCAGATCCCCCAAGGTGCCGGCTTGATCCACACAGTCCTGGGCCATGTTTCGATAAGTCGTCCACTTGCCCCCGGCAATACTGAGCAGGCCGCTCTGGTCGATGTGGATGGTATGATCCCGCGACAGCGCCGCCGTATTTTTTCCCTCGCCCGATTTGACCAGTGGTCGGATGCCCGCAAAAACGCTGAGGATATCGGCTTTCGTGGGTCGCTTGGCGAGATAGAGACCGGCGGTTTCGAGCATGAATTCGATCTCCTGATCCAGCGCGACTGGCTCCAACGAAGCCTGTTTCAATGGTGTGTCCGTAGTCCCCACGAGCGTATGCCCATGCCAGGGAATGGCGAACATCACGCGTCCGTCGCTGGTGTGCGGCACCATGATGGCCGTGTCCCCCGGTAAAAAGGAACGATCCAGGACGATGTGCGCCCCTTGGCTCGGGGCAATGATTTGCTTGGCGTCGGCTTCCGCCAGGCGGCGCACCGAATCGGTAAAAGCGCCGGTCGCGTTGACGACGACTTTGGCCTGGGCCCGGAGAACCTCGCCGGTCTCCACATCCTGCCAGCTCAAGCCGTCGATCACTCCGGCACTGTTCTTATGCAGCACCGTGACTTTGGCGTAATTGAGGAGCGTGGCACCTTGTTCCGCCGCGGTAGTCATCAAATTGATGAGCAACCGGGTATCGTCAAACTGTCCGTCGTAATAGACCACACCGCCGGTCAATCCTTCGGGGTTGACGTTGGGCAGACGCTTCAAAGTTTCTTCCTTGGAAATCAATTGCGATGGTCCGAAGCCGTACTTGCCCGAGAGCACTTGATAAACTTTGAGGCCAATGCCGTAGAATGGACCCTCCCACCAGGCATAACTGGGGACGACAAACGATAACTCGCTTACCAAATGAGGCGCATTCTGCCGAAGCAGACCGCGCTCCTTCAATGCTTCCATGACGAGTGAGATGTTGCCTTGCTCAAGATAGCGGACGCCGCCGTGCACGAGCTTGGTGCTGCGACTCGAAGTGCCTTTGCCAAAGTCACACTGCTCGAGCAGCAGCGTGGCATAACCACGCGTCGCGGCATCGACCGCGACCCCCGCGCCCGTGGCGCCGCCGCCGACAATGATCATGTCCCAAGGTTCCACACGTTCCTTGACCTGCTTCAACATCTCGTTTCGTTTCATACCGATCTCCTATTTTTTGGCGCGTTTCGCTGGCTTGCTTCCGCTGCCGGGATGCAGTTCCCAGTTACCGGCCCGGCCCAAGGCATCGTTCCACCGGGCCCGGAGAGCAGCGACCTGCGAGCGCGGCATTTTCGGCTCAAAGACTTTCTCAACTTTCCACTGCTTGGCGAGGCTTTCGATACTCTTCCAATAGCCAACGGCCAACCCCGCGAGATAGGCGGCGCCGAGGGCGGTCGTTTCCGTCACGGCAGGACGGACCACCGGAATCTGGAGCAGATCGGCCTGGAACTGCATGAGGAAAGCGCTGTGACTCGCTCCGCCATCGACGCGCAACTCCTTGAGCTTTTTTCCAGTGTCGGCGTGCATTGCGTCGATGAGGTCGGCCACTTGAAAGGCGACGCCTTCCAGCGCCGCGCGGGCGATGTGGGCGGCCGAAGTGTCGCGCGTGATCCCGATGAGCAGGCCGCGCGCATAAGGATCCCAATGAGGAGCGCCCAAGCCGGCAAACGCCGGGACAAGATAGACGCCGCCGTTGTCGGGCGTCGACTCGGCCAGCAAGTCGACTTCCTTGGCCGAGCGCACCAGTTGCAAACCGTCGCGCAACCATTGCACCACGGCGCCGCCAATGAAAATGCTCCCTTCGAGAACGAACTCCCGTTTCTTTCCAATCTGGCAGGCCGCACTGGTCAGCAGGCGATTCTGCGAGGTGATCGCGTCGGAGCCGAGATTCTGCAGCAGGAAGCAGCCCGTTCCATAGGTACTCTTGGACTGGCCGGGACGCACACACATCTGGCCGACGAGCGCGGCCTGCTGGTCGCCCGCAATCCCCGCGATGGGCACCTTTTGCAGACCGAGCGAAGTGCTGATCTCCCCATAGACTTCGCTCGACGTGCGCACCTCGGGCAGCAGGCTGGCGGGAATGCGGAATAACTTGAGCAAGTCTTTATCCCACTTACCGGTGTGAATGTTATAGAGCAAGGTGCGGGAGGCGTTGCTCGGATCGGTCACATGGATGTTATGCCCGCTGGTCAGTTTCCAAATCAGCCAGGTGTCGATCGTGCCAAAGAGGAGATCGCCGGCCTCGGCCCGTTTGCGGACACCGGGGACATTGTCCAGAATCCAGGCGATCTTGGTCCCGGAGAAGTAAGCGTCCAGCAACAGTCCGGTGCGTTTGCGGATTTGCTTGTCGTGGCCGGCAGCGCGGAGTTTGTCGCAGGCTTCGGCGGTGCGGCGATCCTGCCAAACGATCGCGTTGTAAACGGCCTCACCCGTCTTGCGGTCCCAGACTACCGTGGTCTCACGCTGGTTGGTGATGCCCACGCCCGCGATGTCGCTGGGGCGAATGCGGGCCCGGGCCAGCGCCTCCACGGCCACGGTGATTTGCGAGAACCAGATTTCCTGCGGATCCTGCTCCACCCAGCCCGGCTTGGGAAAAATCTGGCGAATTTCCTTTTGGGCCACGGACCGGATTTGGCCCTCGCGGTCAAAGACGATGGCACGCACGCTCGTGGTCCCGGAATCGAAAGCGAGAATGAAAGACATGGGATGTTTTGGGGGTTGGGGGCGGGAGAGAATGACGACCCGCTTGGGAAGAAAATCAAATAGCGGACATTCGAGGTCGCCAATCGGCTACGCCGGGTTGCCGTTTCCTGTCGGGCACGGCAGACGGGTGGCGCAGATCGTATGGGGACGTCCTTCCAATTCGACCATCGAGTGCTCGATGGACTTACGAAAATCGGTGGGCGTCTTGAGGGCCACTTGCTTGAAGACCCGGCTGAAGTATGCCTGGCTCTCGAACCCCAGCGCATAAGCGACTTCCGAGATGCTCAGCGCGGTGTTCCGCAACATGCTCCGCGCGGCCTTGATGCGCTCGTGGTTGATGTAGGAAATCAGCCGATGGCCGGTTTCATGGTGAAAGACGGAGGAAAGGTAATCCGCCGAGCAGTGCAGGAGTTCCGCAAGATACTTCACGCTGAGTTCCTCCGAGCCGAGGTACTCCTGCACGTAGCGTTTGGCCTGCGAAACCTTCAATTTCTCGGAAGGGGGCGCCTCGTGCGCGTGCTGGACGATTCCGGCGAGCGTGCTCAGGTAGGTAAGAATCAGGCCCTTGATGCCGAAGTGCCGCTGCTCCTCACGGCTATGGTAGATCTCACCCAACTCCTCGAGATACTGGACGAGCAACTGATCCTTCGCGGAATCGAAATGCGCGTGCTCAACAAGAAGGGTCTGCGCGCCCGCCTCGGAGCGCACGAACTGAACGCGGATCGTCTGGTTGTAAACGCTGACGACGAGATTCTGGAAAGGCTCACCAGCGCGCGCCAATGGCACCTCGCGATGCGGGATGCCGGTCGGAATCACCGCAATCTCGAAGCGTTCGAGGGTGATCACTTCGTGCATGAATTCCAGCCGGGTCCGGCCGCCCAGGCCGACGACGAAATCAGGCGCAAAATGAAAATGCATGCCCGGAAAATCGGCGACGTGATCGCGCAGTTCGGGGACGCGGAGCACGAAGCGGGATTGTTCCGTGACTTCCAGCAGATACGCCGCCACTTGCAGGCAAACCTCGCCGGCGTCGCCGAGGAGCGCCCGAGGGGTGGGAGCGATCTGCATACCTAAGATTTATACAAGTCATCCAAGGATTTTCAAGGTTTTCGCTGTTGTTGCGCCTTCCCAGCGACCGCAGTTTTAACGCACCCGACGCGCAGCGGTCCCCAATTGCTCGAGCCGGCCGCGTGTCTCCCTATGAAATTTCGAGTAGTCATCCCTCGGTCCTTCTCCCCGGCACCATGCAAACCGGGAGCGACCGTCTTCCGGAGGTAAACTATCATGTCCCCATTCCTTGGCGAATTCATCGGCACCCTGCTCCTCGTCCTCCTTGGCGATGGCGTGGTGGCCAACGTGCTGCTTAACAAATCCAAAGGTCAGAGCTCTGGGTGGATGGTCATCGCGTCCGGGTGGGCCTTTGCCGTGATGGTCGGCGTATTTGCGGCGATCACCTTCGGCAGTCCCGACGCACATCTCAATCCCGCGGTGACCGTGTGGGATGCCATCGTGAGCGGCAAGACCGCAAAGCTGGCGGTGTATCTGCCGGCGCAATTCCTGGGCGCGTTTATCGGCGCCACGCTGGTTTGGCTGCAGTACCTTCCACACTGGAAAGAGACGACCGACGCAGGCTTGAAGCTCGCATGCTTCTCCACCGGACCGGCAATCCGCAATGTCCCGGCCAATTTGATCAGTGAACTGATCGGGACGGCCGTGCTGCTTATCGGTGTGGGAGCGATCTTCTCGCCAGCCGTGACAGGCAAGGGGCTCGCCGGCGGCCTGCCACCGTTCCTCGTGGGAGCTGTGGTGTGGGGCATCGGCCTATCGCTCGGGGGCACCACGGGCTACGCGATCAACCCTGCCCGCGATCTCGCGCCGCGCATCGCCCATGCCATCCTGCCGATCGCTGGGAAAGGGCCGTCGGATTGGGGCTACTCGTGGATCCCGGTCGTGGGTCCGTTTCTGGGGGCGGTCGTCGCCGGCGTGCTTTTTAAAATCGTGTTCTGAAAGCCATGAAAAAACTCATCAACTCGCCCGAAGACGTCGTCACCGAGGCGCTCCAGGGAATGGAGCTCGCCCACCCAGACTTGCTCAAGGTGCATTACCATCCTCACTTCATCACCCGCGCTGTGCCGGTGAAGAATAAAGTCGCGGTCATCTCCGGCGGCGGCAGCGGTCACGAGCCGATGCATGGTGGTTTCGTCGGCCGCGGCATGCTCGACGCCGCCTGTCCCGGCGCCGTTTTTACCAGTCCTACGCCGGACCAGATGGAAGCCGCGACCAAGGCCGTCGCCGGCGAAAAGGGCGCGTTGCTGATCGTCAAGAATTACACCGGCGATGTGATGAATTTCGATCTCGCCGCCGAACTCGTGCGCGCGGAAAATATTCCGATCGAAAGTGTGCTCATCAATGACGACGTGGCCGTGGAGGACAGCACGTGGACGGCGGGGCGACGCGGCGTGGGCGCGACGGTGCTGGCGGAAAAGATCTGCGGCGCGGCGGCGGAGGCCGGACAGTCGCTGGCGGAAGTGAGCGCCCTGTGCCAACGCGTCAATGGCCAGGCCCGCAGCATGGGGATGGCGCTGACTTCGTGCACGGTGCCGCATATCGGCAAGCCGACCTTCGATCTGCCGGCCGATGAAATGGAGATCGGCGTGGGCATTCACGGTGAGCCCGGACGCCGTCGGGCGAAAATCCTGCCCGCCGACGGGATCGTCGAGCTGCTCGTCGATCCGATCCTGAGCGACCTGCCCTTCAAATCCGGCGACGAAGTCCTGCTGTTCGTCAACGGCCTGGGCGGCACGCCGCTCATCGAATTGTACATCGTCTATCGCCGGGCCGCGCAACTCTTGCAGAAGGCCGGTCTCAAAATTACGCGCAACCTCGTGGGCTCCTACATCACCAGCCTGGAGATGGCGGGCACGGCCATCACCCTGCTGAAACTCGATAGTGAATTGACCAGGCTGTGGGATGCACCCGTGCTCACTCCCGCGTTGCGCAAAGGAGTCTGAGTCGAACTTTATGGACGCTATTTCCTCCACCCACATCGAGCGCTGGTTGCGCGATTGCGCCAATGTCTTCCCGGCGCATAAAGACGAACTCAACGAGCTCGATGCGGCGATTGGCGATGGCGACCACGGCGCCAACATGGCGCGGGGCTTCGCCGCGATCCCGTCGAAACTGGACGCGCTGGCCGGTAAGGAAATCGATGGCCTCTTCCGCACGACGGCGACCACGCTCATCTCGGTGGTCGGCGGGGCGAGCGGACCGCTCTACGGCACCTTCTTTCTCAAGGCGGCGGCGCCGGCCAAAGGAAAGCTCAAGCTCACGTTGCCGGAATTCTGCACCTGTCTCGATGCCGGGCTCGCCGGTATCGTGGGGCTCGGCAAAGCGGTCGTCGGTGACAAGACGATGGTCGACGTCCTGACCCCGGCGCTGGCCGCTTTGCATCCGAAGAATGGCGATTCACTGACCGGTGCGCTCGAGCGTGCGGTGACCACGGCCCGCGAGGCGGCCGAGGCAACCATCCCCCTGCTCGCGCGCAAAGGTCGCGCCAGCTACCTGGGCGAGCGGAGTATCGGCCACAAGGATCCCGGTGCGACGTCGTCCGCGTTGCTCCTCGAAGCTTTGCTGGGCGCCGTTCAGGGCTGAACGGCGTTCCTATGCCCTATGGTCGGCCTGGTTCTCGTCTCCCACAGCCACGCGATGGCACTGGCGCTCAAGGATCTGGTGGTCGCCATGGCTGGACCGAAGCTGCCGATCGTGATCGCAGCGGGAGCCGGGGAGAATCATACCGATCTCGGGACCAA